>JAJDBZ010000614.1 GCA_029261095.1 Candidatus Omnitrophota bacterium
TCCATTCGGATTTGGTGGCCACCGAACGGGAATCCGACCGAAAGACCTCCATTAAGGATAAAGATACTGGACCTACTTGCACTGATCATTTGCTTTTTCCAGACAAATGAGGTTTAATTACGACATGACATTGTTACAGGAAATCGGTTTTCCGTAGAAATCGTTTCCTTGCAGGCTTTCTATTGCGCGGGTTGTTCAGGGGATTGACCCCCAGCAATTCGCTTCATTTGGACACAACACCATACATCTCCAAGTTTAAAAAGGGGAATATGAACGTGTTTGAACCAACAAGAAAGCATTATTCAATCCTCCATGCTTCCCTCCACGATATGGCCGGGGTGCCACTCGGGCGCGCCTGTCAAGAGATCACTCATTTCCGAACAACCTTTTCTATAAGGATCAATCTATGGAAGGTGGACCGTATCGATGATCATCAATCGGATTAGGAGAACTCTTGCCCTGACATTGCTCTTTGTGGGATTTATCGCCACGTCCGTACAATCGGAGGATGAATCAAAGATTCGGGTCTTGGTCATCCTCAACCCGTGTTTGTCGTGTGGGAACCCGGACGACATCCATGCCCTCGTTCACCTCTTCTGGAATTTGGACCAGATAGAAATCGAAGGAATTGTCCCTGATACCTATAACAGCCTTGGGCGACCGTTTGGATTAGAAGCGCTTGAACATGTGATAGATGCGTACGAAAAAGATTTCACGAATCTGGCTGCCGCGCTTTCCGAAAAAGATTTTCCGGAACCCCAAAGCCTGAGAAGAAATGTCCCGGAGTCTTTCGATGAGGCGAAAAGCCATATTCATGCTGCGGCGCTGGAAAGCGATCCACGCCCTCTTTACATCCTGAACTGGGGGAATATGAATTTACTCAAAGAGACCCTCAGAGAAGATCCGTTGATCGCAAACCGAATACGTCTTGTTTCAGTGGCGAGCCGGACAAACTACAACCACTGCCGTGAAACGAACATCAATGGGTGGGGCCGCGACGCGATATTCCGCGACAGTCGATTTCATTCGATGTGGTGGCTGGAAATCGATTGGACACAGGGTGCATTTCAAGTGGACGATGAACCCACTCAGGCTCTAGAAGCCCTCTCTGAATACGGCAGTTTGGGAAGAGTATTGGCGGAGCAGGCCAACCAATCAGGTTTGTCTCCGGGACTTCGCGCTGGCGACGCTGTACCCCTCCTCTATTTGATCGATCCACAGGGAATTCCCGATGACCCATCGAAATCGAACTGGGTCGGCAACTTCCCCCAGCCCTTTCCAGAAACCCGGTCCCATTATTTCACAGACAACATGGGCGGGGTCGATTGGGATTTCGAAAAACCCTGCCGAACCTGGATTGATCGTGAACTGGCGAGGAACTATTGCCAGAGAATCCTTCGAGACAACCGCGGTACGATCTATTCTGCGCTTCTGGAAAAGTTGAACGCCCATTATCCCGGTCAGAAAAATTCACAACTCAGAGCCTCATATGAAGCGGAAAATGCCACATTGACCGAGGATCTGGAAGTCAAATCCGACCTGCGTGCGAGCCATGGATTTTATGTCGAAATGCGGGGAAATGGAATGATCACCTGGACACTTTCCGATGTTCCCTCGGATGGCAATTATCTTCTGACCATCAGATACAAGTTGCCATTCCTTCATAAGTCTCAGAATCTCATTATCAATGGCGAAACTGTTGGGACAGTAAAGTTCGACGGACCTCCCAGAACCTGGCAAGAAAAAGAGTTGTCCATCAATCTTCGCGAAGGAACAAACACAGTGACGGTTGAAAAGGATTGGGGCTACATGGATTTCGACACCGCAACCCTCATTCTGGGCAAACCCTAAAAGGAACCCGGTTTCTTCCCGATGCCTATGGCATCTGGATCAATCGTGAACCAGCCTCTATCCTTATTGAAACAGGATCTTGATTTCGTTTCAATTCACTGGCGAACCTAATCTAGGAATTCCTGATTCCTTCAAGGAGGCATTCCCCATGAAATCCACTATTGTATTGATTGTACTCGTGTGTTTAGTTCCGATGCAGGCAATCGGCCACCCTCACTTTTTCAAGGAAGATCGATTCTTCTTCGACCGAGGAAAGAGCGAGGATCAATCTCTCACCGTGTCACACATGACAGTTCCGTTCAATGAGATAGCGACTGCCTCACTTCCAGAAGGAGAGGATTGGCATCTGGGATTCGCCCAACTCAAGTTGGGAATGGCGATCGAGTTGGGAGGGCAGAAAGTCGAACCAGGAACCTATACCTTGAAGATTAAAAGAGAGGGGGATTCCAAGTGGTCTCTCTTTCTACAATCGGATGAGGAGGATGATAAGAAGAAAACCATCGAGTTAAACAGCCGTATGAAGTCTGACCTTCCTGCCCAAGATCACCTAAACATCAGTATTCGTCCGATTGGAAATAAGGAAGTAACCGAAATCGCACTCATCGTTCGATTCGGACCGAACGGGATCGAGGCTCCAGTGAATAGGGTCGAATAAAACTTCAGGCGGAAAATCCCTGAGACTCTGAAGGTAGCCCCTCTTCCATGACCTCTCTGATCTTCTCGGCCAGATCGGTGGGGCGGTAGGGTTTTTGAATGAAACCGGTCAAGCCTTGGCCGACGAAACGCCCTGTCGCGTCATTTTCACTGTATCCGCTTGAGAGAATGACGCGTACATTGGGATCAATCTTGCTGAGCTCGCGGTAGGCTTCCTCGCCAGACATCACCGGCATCGTCAAATCGAGTATCACTGCGAAAATTTTATTCCGATGTTCCGAAAACTTCTGAACACACTCCCGACCATCAGCCGCAAGTATGACTTCGAAACCCTTCCGTTCGAGGATACGTTTCCCCGTATTTCTTATAGCTTCTTCATCATCCACAAGGAGAACTGCTCCCTTCCCCTCCCAATCGGAGAGACTATCCAAGGTCCGAGTCTCGGCTCGTGGGGTCGCGTGGACTGTGGGAAAGTAGAGAGTAAACTGTGTCCCTTTTCCTTCCTGAGTGTCAACATCGATGGCGCCATCATGAGACCGTACGATTCCAAGAACCGCAGCCAACCCTAGGCCCCGTCCTTTGAATTTCGTGGTAAAGAACGGATCGAAGATTTTTTCTAAAGTCAAAGCAGGCATTCCTTCTCCAGTGTCGCCTACTTCAAAAAAAACATACTCCCCGGTTTCCGAATCGGATTGAAAAAAAGAATTCTTCAACACAATCTCCGATCGGTGTCGGACTCCGGTTCTTAATGTAATAGTCCCATTTGAGTCTTCCATTGAATCGGAGGCATTGGTGATCAGATTCATGATGACCTGCCGAATCTGAGTGGGATCGCCTTCGAAGGTGGAAAGTCCTTCATGAAGGTTGTACTCGATATTGATTCTTTTGGATATCGATACTTCCAATAGGTGGGCCATTTCCCGGACCAATTTGGAGAGGTCGATCTGCTGCAGGGTGAATCGTCCCTTGCCCGCATAGGCCAGCATCTGATTGCAGAGATCGGCGGCATGTTGGCTTGCCTTGATGATGTCCTCGATATACTCCTTGTGAATGGAATCGGGGGGGCAATCGATCAGTGCCAGATCGGCGTTTCCCAGGATTCCCATTAACAGGTTGTTGAAATCGTGGGCAATCCCGCCCGCCAATACACCCAGACTTTCAAGTTTCTGTGTTTGAAGAATCTTCTCTTCGAATTCCTTCTTCTCGGTGATATCCAAAAGAGTACCGCTGGCCCTGAGGGGTTCCCCGCTTTCTCCTCTTTCGACCACCTTCCCACGATCGAGAATCCATCTGACCTCACCTTCTCTGGTCGTCATCCGGTACTGTGCTTCGTAGGTGAGTGTCTTTCCCTCCAGGTGTCGTTCGAGATTACGGAGGACCTCGGGCAAATCATCGGGATGAACGAGACCCTTCCACGCTTCGAAGGTGGGGGCCAACTCCCCCGGTTGGTAACCAATCATTTCGGCCCGCCGTGGGTTTGAGTTCACTTCCCCTGTCTCAATATTCCAATCCCAAAGACCCAGGTCAGCTCCATTGAGGGCCAATTCCAAGCGCTCTCTGTTTTCCAGCAATTCATGTTCTTGCACTTTTCTTTGGGTGATGTTGTGCGAGGAAATCACAAGGTGTTGTACATCTTTCTGGTCGAGAAAGGGAGAAATTCTTGAGTGATACCAAAAACTCTCTCCGGGTCTCCCGTATCCTTCAACCTCGAATTCCACAACCGAATTAGTTTCGATAGCCTGATTGAGACTCCGTTGGGCGACCAAATGGTATTTTGGAGGAATCCATTTTAGAAAACTCGAACCGAGAACCTGTTCCTCTTTGACTCCTTCGGCGAGCCGGTTGACATAAACGAACTTACCCTCGCGGTCAACGACACAGATATAGTCGGGAATGGTTTCGGTTATGGTCCGGAGAAGTCCTTCGTTCTGTGCAAGAGCAATCTCTGCATTCTTTTTCTTGGTCACATCGACCATTGCGATCTGTATCGCTGGGCGCCCTTTCCATTTGACCAGGGAAGCGTGAATTTCCACCCAGTGCAGCTTCCCCTCCTTAGTGAATCTACGAAACTCATAATTGTTCGGGACCGGCTTTCCCGCCAAACGGTCATAGTGGCGCTGTTTGACTATTTTTCGGTCATCCGGATGAATCCGATCGATAAACGCGTCGGCTCGTTCCATTAACATTTCAGAAATCGCATAACCTGAGATCTCAGCATATTTCGAATTCAGAAACACATATTTCGCGTCCTGGACGATCGCGAATCCTTGGACGCTGTGCTCCATAACCGCACGAAAAGCCTCCTCCGTCCGGACCTGTTCCGTGATATCTCGACCAACGCCCTGATAGGCCACCAAATCCTGAGAATCGTTGAAAATGGGAGTATCGATCCATTCGCGATATCCTATTGAGGAGTCGGGTAAGGTTATCTCGATGCAATGTCTGACTATGCGCGGATTCTCAACCCGCGATTTCAGTTCAGATTCCGATTCCACTCTCTTGTCTTCCGGAACAAGGTCATGGATAGATTTGCCGATGAGTTCCTCGTGGGATAGACCAAAGGATTTACAATATGCATCGTTGACGAAGGTCAGAATTCCTTCTGGGTTGTATCGGCAGATCATTTCCGACTGACTGTGGATAATCGCATCGTAAGCAGATTGTTGTTTTCGTCTCTCTTCCCATTCCTCTTTCTGCTGGTGGATGTCGCGAGCGATCGAACAGACTGTTTGATCATCGGAATCAAGGTGCGCCGACCAATGAATCCATCGATAGGAGTCATCCGCGCAGCGAATTCTGAGGTCAATAGAGATGGGGGTTCGATTCTCTTTCAATTCCGCGAGAGGGGATTGCGCACTCTGAATATCTTCCGGGTGGATCCATTCCAAGAACGATGTCGAAACCAAGTCGGATTCGCTCCATCCCGACATCGAGGTCACGGCTGGGTTTATCGACCTAATCTTCCCCGCGAGATCTATTAAGAAAAGCAGATCTTGCGAATGTTCAAAAAACGATTGAATGGATGTGGATAGGTTTGCCATAGGCTCCAAACTGGGGAGCTCGGATTGATTTGCTCCAATTTACAGAATAACCACCGAAGGCAGACAAGTCAATTTTTTGGTAAGAATCAATAGAAAAGGGGGCTAGAAGCCCCCTTATAAAAAGTAAGAAATCGTTCACCTATTCTGCGCTCAACTTGACTCTTTCACATTGCTCTTCCAGGCGAATCCTTCTGTAACTACTTTGTGAAAGCGTTGACCGCAACCGGAGTATTCACCGGAAATCCCATCATCAGACTCACTTCGGAAGGGTTACCACCACTCATGTCGATGGTCGCGTCCGCAATGACCGAGCTGCCGCTATCCGGTGTAAGAACCACGGTAATGGGGACAAGTCCGACGAAATCGCGGCCTTGAACGCGCACTTCCTGGGTCGCCGAGGAGTTCAGCGGAAGGGTCACCAACACCGCCTCGGTGGTGCCTTCGGGGATGTCTTTGCCCGCGACATGGACAACATCGAGACGAGGAAGAGGGTC
>JAJDBZ010000615.1 GCA_029261095.1 Candidatus Omnitrophota bacterium
CCGCTCCATCATGATCGGTTAGCGAAATCTCTTCTCCGACAAGGTAAGGTCGATGAAGGGATCGAGGTACTTCGTCACCGTATCGAAGAACTTCCTGCTGTCCCATGGGACCGAATGATGGCAGCCCTGGAGGTGGTCAGGGTGGGTCGATATGATGAGGCTGCCGAATGGTTCGATATCCCTGCCAAAGATGGCCAGGTCAAAGGAAAGATTTGGTATGCTGTTGCGGTTTCGAAGGCAGCGGTTGGTGAGATCGATGAGTCGGCCGTGGCGCTGATCCGTTACAAGGAAGATCTGAAGATTGGCCATATCCCGAGTGCGACTCACGCTCCTCCGGGTCTCGAGATCGGCCCTTACGATGATCAGACGGAAGCGAATTTGAAGGCGGCGTTTCGAAGAAGTTTCAGCCGCGAATGGAGATAGCGTTTCGAGTAGGGCGGATTAGGCGAAGCCGTAATCCGCCAAACCTGACTGACGAAATTCGATTAAGATAATTGCTCTTGCGCGGCGGATTACGCTCCGCTAATCCGCCCTACAAAGAATGGAGGTTTCATCAATGACAAAAAACTTTCTTTTCGTTCTGACAGGGCTTTCTCTTGCCCTATCGGTTTCAGCCGAGCCATTTTTCACGTCCCAATTGATTGCCCCGTTGAGCGATCTGCACAATCATGGTTCCTCGGTAGTGGAACTCCCGAACGGGGACGTTCTTGTCACCTGGTACAAGGGCTCTGGGGAGCGAACGGCAGATGATGTGAAGATTGTTGGCGCGAGAATGCGTCAGAGGATGGAGGAGTGGTCCGAAGTCTTCGATGTTGCTGACTTTGAGGGATTTGCTGATTGTAATGCGGCCATGACAATCGATCAGGAAGGGAAAGTCTGGCTCTTCTGGCCTCTCGTTCTTGCACACCGTTGGGAAGCCTCCATTCTCATGTCCCGTTATTCAACCGAATACCTGAACCCGGGTTGCCCGAAGTGGGACTGGCAGGAACCCATCATTTTGAAACCCGGGGAGAAGTTTGCAGAGGACTCATTGGCCGCCATTGAGGACTTTGAGAAAGATCTTCCCGAAGCGATCACAGAACGCATTGGCGATCAGCTCGAACGGTTGAAGGAGAAAGTGCAAGACCCCTACTCGCGCCAGGCCGGTTGGATGCCGCGGGCCAATGCAACTGTTCTCCCCAATGGGCGGATTCTCCTCCCGCTCTATTCCGATGGTTTCAGTTACTCGTTGGTGGCCTATTCCGATGACCATGGCGAGACCTGGCAGGCCAGCCGTCCGATTCTCTCAATGGGAGGTGTCCAACCCTCGATCGTTTGGAAAGAGGATGGAACCTTAGCCGCGTTCATGCGCGATAATGGACCTCCGCCCAAACGGATTATCTATTCGGAATCGACCGATGGCGGCGAAACCTGGAGCCGTGGGGTGGATCTCGATCTCTTCGATACGGGTGCGGGGGTTCAAGCGAATCGGTTGGCGAACGGAAACTGGATTGTTCTTAACAACGATGTCGAAGGTGGCCGTCACAGCCTCGGCCTGCACCTTTCGGACGATGAAGGGAAGACTTGGAAATGGTCGCGTCATGTGGAGTTGGTGGAACCGGAAGCCGGATCATTCAGTTACCCCTCGATGTATCAGGGAAGGAACGGCGATATCCATTGCACCTATTCCTACAAAAAGAAAGCGGATGGTCCCGGCGAAACCATCAAGTATTGCCGTTTCAACGAGGAATGGGTGAAAGCGGGCGACTGAGGGATAGAACGGAGTAGAGGCTTCAGCCCCCGGTGCTATTCGACGAGAGTCTGATCCTCATTAGAGAGAACCAAATCGCCTATTGAATCTCGCGCTCGAAGATCAACTCATAGAATTGTGCGGCCCCATAGGGACCGATTCCTGGAGCGAACACCTGAACAAGGCGCCATCCCTGACGGGCATGGTCCTCGACCGCCTTCTGGTACTCTTGGCTACCAGACTTTTTTACTCCCCACCAACCTTCGCCCAATCGGACAAATTTGTATTCATATTTTTGTCTCATGGAAAATCTCCCTTCATTGCCTCTCTAAGGAACCCTTGCCACCAACATGGATACTCATGAATCGTGCCAAAGGGAAGCGTTCGCAATCGCAGTGGATTCCCAGGCGATTCTATCAGTACGATCGACGTTTACGCCATCGGATGGCAAAACTCGCCTCCCTCTGCTGGAATTGACCTCCCATTCCAGTTCCATGAAACTTGGATGAATCCACGCAAAGCAATAACACACAGAGGAGCCAGGGCGATGTCGCGATCCCGAAATGTCTTCAATGTCTTTCTTGCTTTTCAATTCCTATTGATTCCATTCCAACAGGCACTCCCTGCTCAAGAGAATGAGAGTCCCATCCAGGTCACCGAACATGTCGTCTTCGATGGCAACACAGGTTGGGAAAACAACGGGGTAACCTACCGTCTGGCCTGCGGGGCGCTCGTTACAGAAGCCCCCAACGGCGATCTCCTTTGCACCTGGCTTTCCGGAACCGATAGCGAACCGGCGACTGACAACTGTGTTCTCATGGCTCGCTCCACCGACAAAGGGAAAACCTGGAGCGAACCCAGCGTCCTCATCCCCTCCGGTGAAATGGCGGCTGCGGTGACCAGCCTGTACACCACCAGCGATGGCCGTGTCATCCTGTTCGGAGCCCACTGGCCCTCCGAGAAGGAGTACACCGATTGGCATTACTTCCGGATGGAGTCGAAAGACTCGGGGCAGACCTGGAGCGACCCCGAATCTATTGTCGTTCATAACAACCATGCCTGTTTTGGGGGCCCGCTTCGCTTGAACAATGGTGAGTTCCTATTCTGGATCTCCTTCTTCGAGAAGAGAGCGAAACCCCTGGTCGGACCTGTGATGGCGCTGGCGCACGCGAAAACCGAGGAAGAAGCGTTGGCGATTCCTGCCCTTGAGGGAGGAGATTCAGGAGGGAAGTTCTCGACCCACTTGCATGGGTGTTCGGTCCTGATTGGTAGTGACGAAAACGCGGAGGATCTCACCGAGTTTGGATCGATTGACAACCGTCCCCTCGGACTGCTCGAACCGACCTGTGTTCAGTTGAAGGATGGGCGAATTGTCATGCTGATGCGCGCCGAGTTTGGTGGTTATCTCTGGCGAGCAGAGAGTTTTGATAACGGCCGAACCTGGACCGAAGCTTGGCAGACCGACATCCCTAACCCGACCAGCTTAGCGAACCTGATTCGACTCGAGGATGGAAGGATTGCCCTTCTCCACAACGCGGTGGGAGGAATGATCGGCGCCCGAAGCCCGCGCGATCCGCTTTCCATTTGGATCAGCGAGGACGAACTCGAAAGTTGGGCCATTCAAGCGGATGTCCTGCATGGTGGATACCTTGCCTACCCGAATCCCATTATTCTCGATGGCAAACTGGTCTTTACTTACGACCACAACCGGCGTCAGGTTCGGTTTGTGGAAGTGGAGGTTGTGGATTAATTTTTTCAGATGAGTTCTTGGTCTGTCACGATTTCCACCAACGATGGACCTTCATGAGAGAATGCTCGCGACAAAGCGTTGTCCAACTGGTCTTGTGACTCGACCCGAACGCCCTTTGCCCCGCAAGACTGGGCGAATTCAGCAAAGTTTGGATTGTGGAGAGAGGTTTGCCAAACTTCCCAATTGCCAGCTCTCTGTTCTTTGCTGATCTTTCCAAGGTTTTGGTTGTTCAGGAGAATATGGGTGATGTTCATTCCGTACTTCACCGCCGTAGTGAGTTCCATCGCATATTGCCCGAATCCGCCATCGCCGCTCACACTGACCACTTTGCGGTGTCGAAACACAGGGTCGTCTTCTTGCGTTGCCGCCCAAGCTCCCAAAGCGGCAGGGAAACCAAAGCCAATCGAACCAAGGTAACCCGACATCAACACCGATTGGCGTTTGACTTCAAAATATCGACCAAAAGAATAGGTGTTGTTGCCCACATCCACCGGAATGATGGCATCCTCTGGGCACAGTCGGGTTAGTGCATCGAAAACCGCGATGCTGCTTACTCCATTGCCGCGGTCGTCTTCTAAACGTGACCTCTTTTCCTCCCTCCAAATACGCCATCTATCTGCGATCTCGTCGCGATGGTCGATGCTTGAACGGCCTTCACTCAGTCTATGCAGAATTGCATCAACCGTAACACCCAGATTCCCGAGTACCGGACAATCTACCTTATGAAATTTGCCCAATGCCATCGGGTCATCATCAACTTGGATCGTCGGCTTCTTGGGGGTGATCCCTGTGTGATTCGAGAAGGAGGCGCCTAGAACCAGCAAGAGATCCGATTCGTTCATGAACCAGGATGCGATCGGCGTTCCAGAGCGACCGAGGACTCCGCATCCCAACTCATGGGTGTCACTGATCAATCCTTTCCCTTTGAAGGTCGTCAAAACCGGACACCCAAGCAATTCTGCCAAGGTCGTGATCGCTTCCATATCATACCGTGCTCCATGTCCGACAATGATCGCGGGACGCCGAGCCTTTTTGAGCATGTCTGTCGCCTGGTCTAAGGCTCCAGCAGGAGGCGCCATTCGCAAATCCGGGAGGCGCCCATTTGGTGTATCTGGCTCTGCATTGTGTTTCGGTAAGCCAGCCACCTCGTCCGGAAAGATCAAATGGGAGACTCCTCGTTTCAAGATCGCTTCCTTGCATGCAAGAGTCATTAACTCGGCATGGGGTGAATTCGGAAGAACTGTTTGGGAGTAGATTGCAACATCTCCAAACGCTTTTTCCAGAGGCACTTCCTGAAAGTTGTGTCGCCCTAGGAACTGGGTTGAAACCTGGCCGGTGAGTGCAATGACAGGGGAGCGGTCGACATGTGCATCCCACAGACCGGTGAGGAGGTTTGTTGCGCCGGGTCCTGCGATGGCCAAACAAGAGGCCGGCCTACCCGTCAATTTACCATAAGCGCTCGCAGCAAAAGCGGCGGCACCTTCATGGCGAATACCAATGTATTGAAGTTTCCCCGCGATTTCTTTCCGCCGTAGCGCGTCGGCCACGAAGAGATTGGAGTGTCCCACCATTCCGAAGCACCAGCGAATTCCCCAATTCACCATCGTCCCGATCATCGTATCGGATACATCGGGAACATGTTCCTCGGGCGCCTCAATGCCAACATAGATTCCGTCTTCGCGAACCTCAACTGGAAAGGTTGGAATCCCATCGTCATAGCCCCCTGGCGGTTTCCCGGTTGTTGGATGGAAATCCCAACCATGCCAGGGGCATCTCAGATATCCATTTTCGATCGAACCTTCTCCAAGGGGACCTTTCTGATGGGGACAATCGTTACACAAGGCGGCGTACTCCCCCTCATGATGGGTCATGCAAAGAGTCTGAGTTCCAAGGGTGACAGACTTGACTCTTCCCTCTGGTAACTCATCGGGTGAAAGGGCCTTGTGCCATGTCAGACCGCGAATGTTGGTTTTGGACATTTCCACTCCCGTCCAGTGAGTCGAATCAATAATTTGGATCGTAATAAAACTTGATGTGCTTAGCCTTCCCGTTTCCCCAACGAGTCACCTGCACTTGGTCGGGACTGAACTTGCTTCCGTCTTTCATGTCGATCGACATTTTGTATTCAGCGAATGTAGTGCCATTTCCTTGGCCGTCGTCATCCCCCGCGCCGAAAGACCTAATTTCAATTCCGTGAAAGGCGGAGACTTGTGCGAGAGTCTTCTTCTCGTGCTCGATGAGGGCTGCCTTTCCTTCGATTCTTGCCCCGTTCGGTTCCTCGTTTATTACATCGTCAGCGTAAAACTCTTCCATTCCCTCGACGAATTTGCCCTCTTTAAGGGATTCGATCATACGTTTCGTCTTGTCAATCAATGATTCTGACATTCTTGTCTCCTCTTACTGAGATTTTAATCCTTCTATTTGATTGAGGTGAGATGAATCAGTCAGTCAGTCAGTCATCCGCGATCATAATAAAACCGTTCATGTACAATTTTTCCGTCTTCCCATTGAGCGATGACCACCTGCTCGGCATGGATGTCATTCCCATTTACATCGACCCAGTCCATAACGTTCTCATAAAAGGAGAAGTTCTCGCCGGTGGCGACTCGATCCGCCTCAAATTTTTTGAATTCTTTGACAGAGTCCACGAATTTTTGTTCCCTCTCGAGATTAGTGGCAAGGCTCGCAGTTTTTCCATAGGCTGGCTCCTCCATCACCACTTCATCGGCGTAGAACTCTTTCATCGCATCCATGATGCGACCGTTCTTGATGTAATCCAGTAATTCGTGAACTCGGACGTTATCGGACATAAAGGCAACTCCTTTCAGATTTTCATTTCGGTTCACCGACACCTGCATATGGGGTGCCTGTCAGTGATGCAATCTCTCGATCGAAGGTGGTTAGATCTTCCAGGTTAAACTTGGCCAAATGATCATGACCACAAGCGCGAGCCATGACACACATCAAGGTTACTGTTGCTTCAAAGAAATTCCTTAGTCGCACGGCTGATTGGTCGACTTTCAATCGTGCGCGGAGGTTCTCTTTCTGTGTAGCGATTCCGACAGGGCAGTTGTTGGTGTTGCATGCCCGCATTCCCAGGCAACCAATGGCTTGAAGGGCGCTATTGGCGACTGCGATTCCATCCGCGCCGAGCGCCATCGCTTTGATAAAATCCGCGTCAGTCCGCAACCCTCCAGTGGCGATCAGCGTCACGTCGTGCGCTCCAACTTGATCCAGATGTCGCCGTGCCCGAGCGATACCGACCATGGTTGGAACGGAGATGTTGTCCTTAAAAATATTCGGTGCGGATCCGGTTCCTCCGCCACGACCGTCAAGAATGATATAATCGGCCGAGGCCTCTATGGCGAAATCGATGTCGGCTTCGATATGCTGGGCCGAGAGTTTGAAGCCGATCGGGATTCCTCTGGAAGCCTCGCGAACTTCATCAGCCAACATTCGAAAGTCTTCCGGTGTATTCAAGTCGGCGAAGGTGGATGGACTGATTGCGGGCTGTCCTTCGGGTAGGCCACGAACTTGAGCGATACGCCCCTTCACCTTGGACCCAGGGAGATGGCCGCCAGTTCCTGTCTTAGCTCCCTGGCCACCCTTGAAATGAAACGCCTGACACTTGGCTGCCTTGTCGAGCGACCACCCGAACCGTGCCGAAGCCAACTCGTAGAAATACCGACTGTTCGACGACTGCTCGTCCGGTAGCATTCCCCCTTCTCCCGAACAGATTCCGGTACCTGAAAGTTCCGCGCCCCTTGCCAAGGCTACCTTCGCTTCTTCACTCAGTGCTCCGAAACTCATGTCGCTGACAAAAAGAGGAATCTCCAATCTCAGAGGGCGCTTGGCACGGGGACCAATCAGCAAATCCGTGCCGACTGGAACCTCATCAAGGAGAGGTTTTTTCGCCATCTGAGCTGTGAGGATTTGAATTTGGTCCCAACGAGGGAGGTCGCTTCGTGGAACCCCCATTGCGCTCCCTGGTCCGTGATGCCCAACATCGGAGAGGGCATCCCTCGCAAGTTGCTGTATATAAGAATTATGAGGTTCATCTTCTGTCCCGTGGGGGTCTTGATAGACCCCGAGGTACTCATCCCGTTTGAATGGTTGCGGATGATTGCTAGCCCAAGCATCTACTTCGTCTCCGTCGATGTATACCGCATCCGATTCAACATCGATCCAGGCATCGAATCGATGAAGGGCTTCATCGTTGTTATATTCACTGACCCCGCTGTCATAGCGGTAATCCCAACCATGAACGCCGCAGATCAAATTCGGTCCATCGATCGATCCATCAGCCAATAGTGCGCCCCGATGATGACAACGCCCGTAGAGAACAGACACTTGATCATCGTAACGGACGATCACGAGGTCGATCCCTTTTGCAAGACCGTAGGCGGGCGTGCGGTCTTCAAGTTTCGACCATGTCGCGATCTGTATTCTTACATCTTCATTGCTGGAGAACGGTGACATTCCAATCGCCTCAATAGGACAGGATGCAATGATTGCTAAGACGTTTCGAGGAGACTAATGTAACCATCTTATTTCAAGTTTGTTAGTCTAAGTTTAAGGTTCTTCATTATCGTTGCTCGATTTCGACATTTCCAAGCGGAAGCGGAAGCGGATTCGAGATTTCGAATATCGAGAAAAGAGGAGTTGAAATGACCCAAAGGCGAGTTCATCTAGTGACTGTGATTGTTGCGGTTCTTAAGCTACATGTATGCCAAGATGGAGA
Source organism: Candidatus Omnitrophota bacterium (assembly GCA_029261095.1). Classification (GTDB taxonomy): domain Bacteria; phylum Hinthialibacterota; class Hinthialibacteria; order OLB16; family OLB16; genus JACKFH01. The sequence goes on from JAJDBZ010000615.1 coordinate 8,221, forward strand.
ATCCTTTTCAGAACATATGCAATGGGCAAGGCCACTCGCTCAGGATCATGTCATCGTTCACCGGGTCCGTGAGAACACGAAGGAGGATGAGTGGATCTGTGTCGGGTCTCCAGACCTCATTCGTTTGCCAAGCGGACGCCTCGTCGCGTCAATGGAACTCTGGCTCCAAACTCCCAACAGCGGGCTTGAGGGGGGCATCGATTACCCAAACCACTGTTTGATCAAGGCCAGCGACGACGGCGGGAAGACCTGGAAACAGATTTCAACCACCTGTGTCACTTGGGGGTCTCTCTTCCTTGTCGACGAAGCCCTCTATTTGATCGGCAATAATCCGCATACGAGAACGATCATCGTGGTACGATCGGAGGATGAGGGTGAAACCTGGACGGACGAGAAAGTTCTCTTCGAAGACTCCACTTACCATGGAGCGCCGACACCTGTCTTGATCAAGGATGGCTTCGTCTACCGCGCCTTCGAGGAGACAGTGTCTCCATTCTCGTCGCTTGTGATTGCCGGCGATCTATCCAAGAACCTCCTCGACCCAGGATCTTGGAGGATGTCAAACAAGGTCCCATCTCCCCAAGGGGTTGAAGTTCTATCAAGGAGTCCACTCGACCATTCATTGGAGTGGATCGAGGGAAACATTATTGATGTTCGAGGTGAGATGCGGGTTCTTCTGCGGGCCAACATGAGTCCCGATCGGGTGACCGGAATCGCCGGTGTCTGTCGGCTTTCCGATGACGGAGAGGAGATGAACTATGAGTTTCTTCAGTATCACGCGATGCCGGGCGGGCAGAACAAATTCGATATCATTCATGATAACATCACGGATCTTTTCTGGAGTTGTGTCACGATCCCACCCGATTCATATCAAGACCCAGCGCCTCTAAAGAAACGGGGATTCAAAGGTCATCCCGGCAACATGCGCCGCATCCTGATGCTGGTCTACAGTCGGGATTCCCTGAATTGGTTTCAAGCGGGTTGTGTCGCGATGAGCAAGAACCCGATGGAGGCTTTCCATTATTCATCGCAGATCATTGATGGGGAGGATCTGCTCGTCCTGTCCCGCACCAGCCTTGGCGGTGAGTTGCCTTACAGCAACCACGACACGAATTACATCACGTTTCATCGAGTTAGCGATTTCCGTTCGCTGGCCTTGGATCTGAGGGACGACTTTTCCTACCGAGCGGGAAAGGAATAACCGCATTACCATTGATTCCGATTCCCAATCGATTCAATGGGTTAACCATTACGGATAGATTGGCGCATGTGCCGATGACCCGACCTTGCGTTTCCAGGGCATCCTCCCTATCTTCCTCCTCTTCACCGAATCGAATTGGAATCGGTGTTCCCAATCATGAAAGAGGAGAACCATGGAAGGTTTTCAGGAATCGGAAGTCACCCAGGCTCGGATCGAGCACATTGAGGGTTTGAGGGAAGCGGGTATCGAACCCTATGGCCGCGCCTTTGACCGCACGCATACCGCGGCCGAAGCGATCGAATTTTTCAAATCGACCGAAGACACCTCTGTCGAAAAATTTCAAACCGATCCGGTCAAAATCGCGGGCCGGGTGATGAATAAGAGGATGATGGGGAAGGCGGCCTTCGCCAATGTGCATGACCTCTCCGGAAACATCCAAATCTATCTCAGGAAGAACGATCTCCCCGAGGGGGCTTTCGAACCGTGTGTCAAAGAGTTGGCGTTGGGGGATATCATCGGTGTCGAAGGTCCCCTGTTCCGGACGAAGACTGGCGAGATCACCATCCACGCAACTGAGGTGACCCTCCTTTCGAAAGTCATCAACAACCTCCCGCCTCTCAAAGAGGTGGAACAAGAAGATGGAAGCATCCACCGATTCTTCGAGTTTACCGAAGTCGAAACCCGATACCGTCAGCGATATCTCGATCTCCTGATGAACCGTGAGACCCGCGAAACTTTTCTGCGCCGGAGTCGTGCGCTGAATATCATCCGGCGAGAGATGGACGCGCTCGGGTATCTGGAGGTCGAGACTCCCATGATGCACCACATCGCGGGCGGTGCGGCGGCGCGGCCTTTCATGACTCATCACAACACACTGGATCTCGATCTCTACCTCCGCATCGCTCCGGAACTTCATCTGAAGCGGTTGCTGGTCGGGGGGATGGAAGCGGTTTACGAGATCAACCGAAACTTTCGGAACGAGGGAGTGTCGGTCAAGCACAATCCCGAGTTCACCATGCTGGAGGCCTACAAAGCTTATGGCGATCGCGACACAGTCATGGACCTCTGCGAGCACCTGATCTCGACTGCGGTTACCGAAATCTTTGGCGAACCAAAACTGTCGTATCAAGGGACCGAATTACTTTTTGAAAGACCCTGGAAGCGAGTCACCATGACCGACGCGATCGAAGAAGTCACCGGTGTCAAAGTCGACATCCGCGACTCTGTCGAAGATCTAATCAAGAAGGGTGAGGAACTCGGGCTCAATCTTGAGGGATCCGATTCGCCCGGCCGGATTATCAATACCCTGTTCGAAGAGAAGGTGGAGGAAACCTTAGTTCAGCCGACTTTTGTTCTCGACTACCCTACAGTAATTTCACCGTTGGCCAAACAGAAGCCGGACAACCCGGACCTGGTGGATCGATTCGAACTCTTCATATTCGGGCGAGAGATCGCGAACGGTTTTACCGAGTTGAATGATCCCGCGGAACAACACAAGCGGTTCAATGAACAGCTCCAGGAGAAGGATAAAGGGGATGAAGAGGCGCACGAGATGGACCTCGACTATGTCAACGCTCTCCGGTGCGCAATGCCCCCGGCGGGTGGCATCGGAATCGGCATCGACCGTCTGGTGATGCTGCTGACCGACAGCCCCAGCATCCGAGATGTGATCTTGTTTCCGCTATTGCGGCCGAGGGAATAGATCTTAATCCGATCGATGAATTCGTCCCGGACGGTGCACCGCGCAGGGTTAAAACCCGGCGCTAACCATACCAAGTCCCTCCGGGACTCACGAACCATCAGTCGCCAAAGGCGACTTCGTAGGGTTAGGCCTCGGAATCCTTCCTTGGGCTGAGGGATGCGAGCCCTCGCGTTTTGCTTGACCCGGCAAACGGGATTTCATAATCTAACTCTGCCACACACACAATGGGCGGGTGGTGGAACTGGTAGACACGAAGGACTTAAAATCCTTTGGCAGCGATGCCGTGGGGGTTCGATTCCCCCCCCGCCTACCACACTGAGAATTTTCGATCGGCCACTCTTCCTCATGAGTTTAAGTTTGACCGTTTAATGTATCCAGTCTAGGATTCCGCGTGGATTGGCACCAACAATCATAGGCGGTGGATTTTAATGAAATTGTTTTCCGGGGTTATGCTCCTACTCTTGAGTCTCACTCTCCAAGCACCCGCGCCCGCCGGACCATTCACCGCACTTGACCCAGGGGCGCTTATCGATCTGATCGAAACGATCCGCGACGATCCGGAAGTGAGTTCGGAGGACCTGCTTCACCGCACAGGGGGCTGAATTCTCGATTAAGCCGGAAGCCTCGGAATCTTTGAGAAACAAATCGGTGCTCCCTGAATGATAGATACTCCTCCTCGCATTCCAGGCAAACATGATTACGTGATGGCCGGCGAGATTTGATCGTTATCGGCCTCGACTCGCAACACCGAAGGGAGAGCGGGGGAATGAAAAGAACCGTATCGAGATAGGCGGTTGCCTCGGGTGAGCCAACCGCCTTGTTGGTACCAGTTTCGAAAGGGCCTTGCAAGAAAAATCCCCTCAGTCGATTGCTTAATCCTCCTCGATCGGTCTCAATGAACACCCTTACGCGAGTATGTGATATCGTAACCGTTTTTGATTTATATGTCTTTCAATCCCGGGAGGTTCCTATGCAAAAAATTCAAGTTAAACCCCAACCGAAGCCCTATAACCTTTTTATGCTCGGCCTCTGTGTCTATGTTTTGGTAATCTTAGCCTATCAAACGCTTTTCAAGGTTGACCCCTCGGCTGCGTATATTTTGAACCGCTTGGATACGGTTATTTGTTTCTTCTTTCTGATCGATTTCTTTTGGTCTCTTCTCGCGGCCCCTCGAAAACTCCAATATCTGAAATGGGGATGGATCGATCTCATTTCCAGTATTCCGATGATCGAACCGTTACGGTGGGGAAGGTTCGTTCGAGTCTTTCGGATCCTGCGCCTCCTTCGGGGAATCCGGGCAACGAAAACACTCTCCGGGTTTCTCCTCGAGAAGCGAGCTCAGAGCACGTTTGGGGTT
>JAJDBZ010000616.1 GCA_029261095.1 Candidatus Omnitrophota bacterium
TCTTGCCGTTTCCCGTTTGCAGAAGCCGGTCGAAGGTTGAGTAGACCCCGGGGTTTGAGTTCGAAATCTCACTGTTTCCATTAGATTCTGTCAGACTCAGGATCCCGAGACCATGAGTTATTTCGTGGAGCATCACTGAAAAGAAATCGAACTCGTTGACAGCTGGATCATCCATTTCCGAGTTCCAGTTGTATCCGAAATCCACGGTTACCTGGATATCAGGCAATGAAGGATTGGGGTCGATACCCGTCAGGATATGGGTGTATGCACGGCCCGGTTCGAAACCGGGAGGACTTCCAGGATAGAACGATCCCGCCGAAGCGAGAGGGGTCCCGGAAGCATTGTTGATGGACTGATTGAATTCGACATCAACTCGACCCTCATTCAAGAGAACGGAATCGACATAGGCAAGAACCGCATTGACTGTCGCGAGCCTGGCTGGCCCGTATATGGGGTCTGCGAAACCAAACCCCGTCCCCGCATCGTTATGACTGACAGAATAGTTGAGGGCGGTTCCTTTTGGATTAAAACGCACCGGGTTTTTTCCCTCACTCCATTCATCCGATTCGACTGATATCCACTCACCGTCGTAACCGCGCGTATACAATGTTTCCGCGAAAGTGTTCGGGATTGCTGCTAACTGCCACACAATAGAAACACAGACCCAAAGGCATAACCTAATCATGGACATTCCGACCCCATTTCTATGAGACTTTTCCGGTCACCGGACATTGTCATTCAGGGTAGTGTTTGTTAGGCGAAGTGTCCCAAAAATTTATCGAAGAAAATCATTCGAATTTAAAAAAGGGGCCTAGGGATTCATCCCTAGGCCCCTTCGACTCTAGCGGTTGCTGAAGGACTTGTTAGCGATTGCGAGCTTTCGGATGTTTGACTTTCGGAGTCTTCGGTTTCTTCACTCCGGTTTCATCCTTGTCCTTGTTTTCTGGCTGGGTCTTCGACCGATTGCCGCGATTTTTCAAAGTGACATGGTTGTCAGTGTGAGTGTTACCCCACCGGTCAACAGTTGTCACTCGATCGATCGTCGTGCTATGAGGTCTTCCATCCGCACCGATCCAGCTGGTTCTTTCACGCTCCTGGTTGTAACCAGGTCCTCGGTACTCTTCCACAGTCGTTCGTGGACGCGTGATGGCCTCATTCCTACCCGGGGAGTAGTAACTATCATGACGATCTTCGACAGTTCGTTCGGTATGCAATGTCCCATCGCGGTGGTAGTGGCCATCGGCCTGGACATCGCGCCGCACGACTGGGTTGTAACTGGGATAGTAATCGTATCCCACCGAATGATCGTGACGGTGGTTTCGGTAGTGCCCGTCATTCCAGTAGAAGAGTCCGGGAATGTGAATCGAAAACCCCCAGTCAGCGGCCTGAGCCGGTACTGTTACCACCATGCCGAAACCGAGAACAGTGGCGATGACTCCAGAGATCAGTTTGCTCTTAGATTTAATGGTCTTAGACATTTCGACACCTCCTCGTTGGTTTGGGGGAGATTCGCTTTCTCCCCACTATACCAACGAATGAAGGCCTCAGATTTGCCCATTGTGAGCACAGGAACCTATTTGCCTATAATGACTCTCATCCAATTATCAAGCAAGATGAGGAGATCGTCGGCGTCAATGGTACCGTCCCCACTGATATCCGCGCGGGCGTCCAGGGCGGTTGGAACCGGTGTGGACCCAGGATTAGTGGGTGTCGGTGTCGGACCGCTCGATTCAGTAGTGAATGACCACACCGGACTCATCATGCTTTGGCCACACATTTTTGTAATCTGGATCTGCCAACAGTAAGTTTGGTCATTTGACAGTTCCGGAAGGTCCCAAGTCGTCCCATTCGTGGTTCCCAATTCTTCGAGTGACCCACACTCTCCGAAAAAGACCGTGTAGGTATCGGTAGACATCTCAGGAACTAAGGAATCGAATTCTGTGGTCCGCGTACAATCTTCACCCCGGCAGCCATCATCCGGGCAACGGAGCGATTCATAACAATTCCCATTCAGCTGGAAATCCCTCTCTCCTCGAACCAACAAACCCTCTACCATGAGTGTCTGTGCGTTTAAAACCGCGGCGCCCGAATTTCCCTCATAGGAATCGAGATTGGCCTCGAAGAAACTCGATGCATTATTCTCTCGCACATTGGCATTCCCGGCGACTTTCTTTGGAAGTCCGACTGGATGACCGATGATGACCAAATCCTGATTGTTGGAAACCTGTCCCTCTCTTCGGATCTGCAGCGGGGTGTGTCCCACTACCGGCCGGTCCAAACGAATCACCGCCCAATCGGGGCCATCGTCGGTAAAATTCCTACCCACAATTTCCGTGCAGAAATAGACCTCGGAGGAATCGACTGTAAGTTTTGGAGTGTTGGCATCCACCATATCGAAACCGAATACGATAGCGTTCGATCCACAGTCACCTTGGCCTTCCATGCAGTGGCCAGCGGTGACCACTAGATCCGGTCCAACCAAGAAACCCGTACAAGATCCAGGAGCGGGTTGGAGACGGTAAGGTTCCGAGGCGCAGAGCTGAGCTCCCTGTGATTCTTCGACATAGTCGGTAAAGGATTGATTGCTAAACGTATAGGTCCCATTTTCATTGTCGGTAATATCGTTGAGGCCGACGATCACTACAATCGAATCAGCGGCCTGAGCTAGGTTCGGATCTTCAACCTCAAATACCTCCATCCGATCATCGGACCCATAGATGACCTTCGATAGGGATTTGGCGTCCCAGGACAAATTGACATCGGTTGGAATCTCCGTCGAGTTGTCGGACGGAGAAGGGTTGGATGGCGCGTCGGGTATAGGACAACCTCCCACACTGATCTGATAGGATCCAGTTGCTGGTTCGAAGGAGTTTGCCCAAATGGTGTAGTTACCAGGAGGAGCATTCGAGAGACTTAATGTTTCCGGTGGCGTTCCGACTTGTGCATCTACATCGTGACGGGTTCCATCCGGCTCACCCGGAGGTTCGAACACCACGAGATATTCGTCGAACTCACTCGAATCCATTGTCACAGTGAGGTCGCCGCCTGGCCAATTCAGATTGTACTGATCGAAATAGGTGTCATCGTCGAATTGTTCATCTGCTGGGCTGAGCGACTCATCGATTGTTTGACCCGGAGCTATCGGAAACTCGCCTTTCGGTTTGTCCCCATTCCTTACCTTCACACCGACGGGCACTTTGGCGATTGCATCGATGGGTAAGACGATTCCTGCAATTATGAGTATGGCGATTGTTATTTGTTTGGTCAGGTTCTTCAATTTAGATGTCATCCCTCTTTCTTCATTCTATTCCTTTATCATATCCTAAATCGTAACGATCTTTCAAAAGGCATTTGCCGTCAGGTCAAGGGTCAGACCATGAAAGTCTAGAAAATCCATTCTCGAATGAGCCGGAAACGACAGGGTTGTCACATATTAAAGAAATTGAGGGACCCAATCGTGCAATTTTACCAATCCTTCGAGTCCATTCTCACATAATAACTCATCAGCTACGTTTTGATCAGGTAATCCGTTAGACTACCCTATTAAAGGGTGGAGGATCGGATGCAAAAGGCGATCGGAATCATTCTTGGTTTCATTTGCTTCTCCAGCGCTTCGGCTTACGATGTTGAGCCACGGTCTGCCACCCGAGAAGTTGTGTCAGCCTCGAAATCGAGCCGATCCAGCCCAACCAAAAAAGAACCCATCGTCTACGTTTCGAAAACGGATACTCGTTTTCATTCCATCAGTTGCCCACGATTACATGAGGTGGAGGATAGTTTTTCGCTCGATGATGCGATGCGCGCTGGATATGGACCTTGCCGGAAGTGTAGTCGCGAAGTACTCAAACGGACTTCCTACAAACCCCTTGACCGATCCACACGAAGAAGATCGTATCGTCGACCGAGCGGCCTCGTTTCCGGCGGTCCCCCCTATATCGTCATAGTCCGCCCGCAACACCGGACAGTCGATAGCCTCCTCCCCCTCATTTGGTAACTGGTTTCCCTTCGACAAGAGTCCCCGCACAGCCCTATCTGGACACGTGTCGGATGGTGATTGTATATTCTCGCTTCGTTTGTTTTAACTTCCCCATTGTATGGTTGATTGTAGATCATAAGAGAAAGGCTTCCATCTAGGATGAATAGATCACTCATCTTCAATTTGCTCAACATGATCTTTGTCATGACCGCATGCAATTCTTCTTTCCAACCCGCTATCGCAGGCGAGATTTTCGACCCAAAACCCGCTCCCCAGTTCAAAGCCAAAACGCTCGAGGATGAGACTCTTGAACTTAAAGAGTTGAAAGGAAAAATCATCCTTCTCGAGTTTTGGAGGCGCGAGTGTTCCGACTGTATGGTCACGATGGACAAACTTGTTGAGATTAGGAAAGAGATTTCAAAGGACCAACTTGTGATTATTGGAATCAACTGCGATGTGGATGTGACCCTCGCAGAAAATTTTCTGCGCAGGAAACCCGCTGAATGGCCACAAATTCATGCTCGTTCTCAAGAGAAGAATTTGATTGATCTCTATAAGGTGAAAGACCTACCCGCCTTTTGTTTGATTGATGCTGAAGGGCGATTGTTCTACCGAGGCGAAAGGGTCAAAATCGATGAAATCATGAAGATCGTCGCACCTCATTTATCGGAAGTTCCAAGCGGCAATTCGGAATAGGATTGATAACTGGTCAACAGATCAGAACTTTCCGTCACGCACCTCGAAGTGTGTTAGTTTTCCAAATGTTTCTCCTCCATGTTCAATCCAACACACAACCCACTCGATCATCCTGTCGATTGTAACGTTTGGATTCCCAAACCACTCTCTCGATTTGGACGCGTCACTGAGCAACGCGTTGGTCGCTTCATCGCCCACAAAGACAGGAGCAACACCTAGCCTCTCTCCAATTTTCTCCGCAAGGTTTCGCACTGACAGAACTTCATCTCCCGTCAAGTTCAACACCTCCGGCGGCGAAGCACAATGTTCGAGGCATCTCAGAATTCGTTCGTTGGCATCTCCTTGCCAAATGACATTGGCAAACCCCATTGAGAGATCGATTTTCGATTGTTGCTTCCCTTTTTGCGCGAGGTCCAGAAGGACCCCATACCGAAGATCGATCGCATAATTCAACCGGACAACCGTCATCGGAATACCATTAGCGACCGAAAAATACTCAAACACTCGCTCGCGTGCGAGAGCCGATTGGGCGTACTCGCCGATCGGGCCGACTGGATCTGTTTCATTGGGGCCGCCCGAATCGACAGGCGTTAGTGGGTAAACATTCCCCGTGGAGAGGGCGACGATGCGCGATTGTTTAAAATGACGGCAGACATTGGCGGGGGTGATGGTGTTGATGGCCCAAGTCTGAGCCTCACCGCCGGTCGTTCCGAATTTCATGCCGACAAGAAAGATGATGTTGGGGACCTGAGGGAGCGCACCAACCTCTTCCGGATTCAGTAGATCGCAGGGGATGGTTTCCACACCGAACCTTTCCAGCTGCCGTTGGTGGTCGGGATTCGAGAATCGAGAGACCCCGATGACACGGTTATCGATTTGCGCTTCGTCCATCGCGCGCTTTGCCAGGCGCGCCAAAGTGGGACCCATTTTTCCACCCACACCCAGGACCATGACATCGCCGTCGACTCGCAACATGGCCTGAACCAGGGCGGGAGTCGGGCGCGTCATGAACTCTTCGAGTTCTTCCGAATCGTTGAAGCGGTCAGGTATTTCAGTGAGATTCATTAGGGTCACCTCGGTTCTGTTGCCATCAGTCTTTCAAGGATTTTTAACGGAGGAAAGCCCCATTCCCCAAAAACCACTAATGAGGCATGATCCTCCACCTGAATCATGACTGTGGAAACCGAAAAACCAGCCAAACAGATGCCCCTGGAGGTCGGGGGGAAATGCTGTGTCGATGTCGAGGATCTCAATTCGCAAGCCGAGGGGGTCGGACGACCGGATGGAGTTGCGACCTTCATTCCCGGTCTCCTTCCCGGAGAATCCGCGGAGATCGAGATTGTCAAAACCGCCAACACCTTTGCGCGAGGGCGCGCCCTGCGGTTATCGAAACCGTCCCCTCACCGCGATTCGCCCCGTTGTCCCATCCATCTTGATCCAGACCAAGGAGGCCATTTCGATTCGGGTCTTCATTGTGGCGGGTGTCAGCTGCAGATCTATGATCGCGAGAAAGAACTCCAGCACAAACGCGACTACATCCAGGACATTCTGTCGAGAATGGGAGGAGTCCAAATCGATGTCCAACCGGTGGTCTCGGGTCATCCTTGGAACTACCGAAACAAGATGTCTTTTTCCTTGGAACGAACCGAGGAGAGAATTCATTGGGGGCTTCGAGCCATCGAAGAAGGGGAAACAACGGTCGCGCTATCCTCCTGCGATATCGCAAAACCCGCCCTCTGGGAATCAGCGAGAGAAGTTCTTGAACGTTTAGTCCACGAGTTTGGTGATGATCTCATTTGGGATGGCGAGAAGGGTTACCTCCGAGGCGCTACTGTCCGTACCCACACAGGCCGCCCGCATCTTCCCCAGCAAGAGATGGATCGTGCATGCCTGGATCCGTGTTCGGTTGTCATTCTTGCGGTCGCGTCACAGGACATGCCTCGCGCCATGCGAGCCAAACAGGCCCTTGAAACTTTTACCGATCTCCGAGTCTTCGTGAGCTACTCCGATCCGCGCGCCAACAACATCTACTACGATCGCACGCGATTCCTGAACTGCCTCCCGAACCGCGAGCCTTTTTGGGGCGAGGCCATCATTCCAGAAGAACTTGCGGCTTGGCACACCACTGGCCCCTGGACCACTCTGGTGGGCCCGATGAATTTTCTTCAAGTCAACGATGAAATGGCGGAGAAACTTTATTCAAAAGTGCTGTCGTTGGATTATGAAGGAAACGGGTTCGCCATCGATGCATTCTGTGGGGTTGGGATTATGACACGCGCCCTGGCCGATAGATTCGAGCAGGTCATGGGGATCGAGCTCGACACCCAATCGATCAAACTTGCCCGGAACACAGCTCGCAGGCTTCAGGATTGTCGGGTCGAGTGGGTCTCCGAACCCGCCGAAACTGTTTTTCGATCATGGAACCGAGGAGGACACGGAACCGGACGGCCTAAGCCGGACCTGGTGGTCCTCGATCCGCCAAGAAAAGGGTGTCAGAAAGATATTCTCCGCACCTTGAACGAAGTGAAACCCAGAGATGTGGTCTATGTCAGTTGTCACCCGGCTGCTCTAGCGCGCGACCTCAAGGTCCTGTGCAAGAAAAATTTTGAGGTGGTTTATGCTGAACCCTTCGATCTGTTTCCGCAGACCCACCATGTGGAAACTCTCGTTCATTTAAAAGCCAGATAAGATATCTCAATCCAGATTGAACCGAGTCCTCATGAACGAAAAGCCTCGTCGACCACTTGGCATCTTCCCGCCGGGATAACCCACTCCACAAACCCCACGGCTTGCGTTGCGGAATGAACCGTTCTGTCGAGGCACAATGCCGGGAAGTTGGGTGTCGCCGCTAGGTTATTCGCCTCTTCAGGTTTAAGCATTCTTTGGTGTATCCGTTGCTGAATAGACTCGATTTCGATTCGATACTGGCTTTCTATGATCGAGTAAAAATTGTTGTGACGATGGTCTTTCATGACTAGACCCGGAAGAACATCCATCGGAGCGGTAATAGTTTCCAGAGCGAGGGTGAGATTTCCAGTCTGGTGGAGTTTGATGACCCGAGAGGCTCGAGTTCCATCGATCCCATGAACCTCAAAAATCTCCAGAAGGTCGGACGAAAGGGAGGTGGTCACCTTGGATAAGACCTTGACTTCAACCTCTCCATCCACCTCGAGAACCAACCCGGCGGGGTCCCATTTGAGAAGGGTCCCTTCGGGACTGCGTGGCTGAGAAATCCTCCAGCAACCCTCACGGTCCGCGCGCGCCCACCCTTGCGATTGGAGTGTCGAGAGAGCACGCTCAGCGATGTCGGGACGGACTGAATGAAAGACCGCGACATCAGTCGCCACTCCCAAGCGGTGATCGGGCGAGAGGGCGCCCGAGTGGATTTCTCCGCGGATCCAATCGGCGAGTTGATGATATACCGGTTTTCCCGAAGTCCTCTCGAATTTTCTCATCTCTAGTTATTGGGTGAGTCGATCACGGGCCGCTCGGAATAATCTCTACGGCGACTCTCGCGAATATGAAGACGGATCGGTGTCCCCCCGAATCCGTAAGTTTCACGCATCTGGTTGATCAGGTAACGTTCGTACGAAAAATGCAGCGCCTCACGGTTCTTCACAAACAACGCGAATGTGGGTGGCTGCGAACTCACTTGAGTCATGTACAAGATTTTCGGGTGACGGCCCCGGATGCCATGAGGTGGGCGACGGTTCACCCATTCTTGGAGGTGGGTGTTCAACCCCGATGTCGGGACACGGAAGGAATAATTCTGATGGACTGTTTTGATCTCATCCCACACACGGTGAGTTCGCTGCCCTGAGAGTGCGCTGATGAATTGGATAGGGCAATGACGCAAGAATTTACAAGTCTCTTTGATTTTTTTTACATACTCCCCGGCGGTGTTTGTATCCTTATCGACCAAGTCCCATTTGTTGACCAACAGGATGGCTCCTCTTCCCGCCTCCTGAGTCAACCCAAAAACATGGGCATCGGTCTCGGTCACACCCTCTTCGGCATCGATGACCAAGAGAACCACATCCGCTCGTTCGACTGCGATCTTTCCTCGGCCCACCGCGTATTTCTCGAGGTCTTTGATCTTCCCTCGGCGACGAATCCCCGCAGTGTCGATCAGGAGATAGGGTTGCCCATCTTTTTCCACAAAGGTGTCCACCGGATCGCGTGTGGTTCCAGGGATATTGGAAACCAGCGAACGGTTCTCACCCACCAAATGGTTGAGCAGCGTTGATTTACCCACATTCGGTCGGCCGACAATGGCGACTCGAATCAGGTTTTCTTCTTCTTCCACTCCGATTTCGGCCGGTCGTTCAGGAAGCGCGTCGATCACCCCATCGAGAAGATCGCCCGTCCCGGTGCCATGAGTCGAGGAAACCGGGTAGAGCGGTTCGATCCCCCAGTGGAGAAAATCGTTCAACCCTTCCTGTTCACGCTTGAGGTTATCCGCTTTGTTGACCGCGAGAACCACCTCACGGCCGCTGCGCCGGATCAGGTCCATCGCTTCTTCGTCCTCGGGGGTCGGACCAGTGGAGATATCCACCACCAGAATGAGCAGATCAGCGAGTTCAATCGCTTCTTGGATATGCTTCCTCAGGTTCTCCTCGATCTCTCCGCGTGCAGTCGTCTCGTAACCCCCAGTATCCAGGAACCGAATGGGAACGCCATTCCATTCAAAGATGCGCGCGATGACATCGCGGGTGACCCCGGGTTGATCGTCGACTATGGAGACTCGCTCTCCCACGATGCGGTTGAACAGAGTCGACTTCCCGACATTGGGGCGTCCCACGATCGCCACAGTATACGGCGCAGACTTCAGTTTTCTTTTTTCTTGTTTCTCTTCCATTTATTCCAGTGGTTCCTCATCGATATGCACCAATCGGAGCTGCGCGATTTGCTCGCCGATCAACCCCATCAAAAAAGTGAGAAGCCCGGCAATCAAGAGCACCTCCGCAAGGGGAGGGAAGTGACGAAAGAAGTAAAGCGAATAGGCTCCTCTCCCCACCGCCACCAAAAAACACATCAGACTAATGGGCAAAAAGACCCGGAGTGGGGCGAAGAGCATGATCACTTTGATCATGATGAGCAGGAACCGCACCCCATCCCTCAACAGACTGATCTTGCTCCGTCCGATACGCTTCCGAATGTCGATCGGGACGTACTTGATACTATACCCCGCGCGCACCAATGAAAGGGTGAGAGTGGAGGGGTAAGAATAAGTGTTCGGCAGCAGGTAACAGAACTGCAGTGCCAACCGTCGCGGAATCGCTCGGAATCCACTAGTCAAATCCTTGATCGGAATCGTGGTCAGGTAGGTTGCGAATCGGTTATAGAGACCATTGGCCAGTTTTCTATGCCAAGGACTGGTCTTGTCCTCGATCCTCGCGCCCACCACCAGATCGTACCTAGAGAGAGGTTCAAGCAGGGCACCGATCTCTTTAGGGCGATGTTGTCCATCCGCGTCCATCAATATCAGGTATTTTCGCTTTGCCGCTCGAATCCCCGTCCGAACCGCCGACCCATTCCCTTTGCGGTACGGGTGTGAAACGACTCGTGCTCCTGCGTTTTTCGCCACCTCGGCCGTACCATCCGTGCTCCCGTCATCGACCACCAGCACCTCTGAATCTGGGTAAATCTCGATGATTTGAGGTAGCAATTCTCCCAAACCATCCTCCTCGTTCAAGGCCGGAAGGATAATGGAGAGGTCCTTTGGATCGATCGGTGGGAATTCCTGGTTGGCCGCTTCTTCCATGGGCCGATCATGGCTACAATCGATGGAGTTTTCAATGAGTGGGGGCGGACTGATGCCGATCGAAAAGAAATTCAATCTCGTCCCACTGATCCTCGCAGCCCTGGCGATTGTACTTTATCTCTTTTTCTGGAGGGTGGGCGAACCCGTGGCCGACTTGGCCCGATCCGCTCCGATCCGGGCCGATCTCGAAAGCGGTGAACCTCTGACCTGGGTGGCCATCGGCGATTCCATTACCGCTGGAACCAACTCCCCCTTTCGCTACACAGACCGTGTCGAGGAAGTGATCCGTGAGCATTACCAGAATTCCCGTATAACTCTCCACAACGCCGGTGTTCCTGGCGATACCACAGCGGGTGGATTGGGGCGTCTCGAACGGGATGTCCTTTCCCACAATCCCGATGTGGTGTTTGTCGAATTCGGTTGGAACGATTTCAAAAACGGGGTCAATCCCCAAGCCTTCGAATCCGATCTCCGGCAACTGGTCGATCAACTCACGGCCGCACGGGTTCCGGTCATTTACCTTCTGACCACCACCCAGGTCGATGTCGCTCTCGCCAACTGGAAAATTAAGAAACGCAACGCCATCATTCGGGGTATCGCCAGGGAGAAGGATTGCGGTCTGATCGACCTCTACGCCGCTTTCGCTTATGCCAACCAACAGGGGACTTCCCTCAACGATCTGATGTCCAATGACAACATACACCCCTCCGGAGCCGGACAACAGGTGATCGCGAGGGCGATAGTCAGGGAGTTCATCCCGTAATCGTTCCCCCTCCCCGCATTGCGGGGAGGGGGTTAGGGGGTGGGGTTTTAGAGGCAAGGCATAAGGAGGAGTGGGGTTCCTACTGCAACGCCTTCGCCAGCTCCACCAACTGCACAAACTCCGACCGATACCCATGCTCATCCTCGCCCCTCGAACTCCGCGCGATCTCGAGAATCGAATCGAAGGACGATCCACCCTTGTAAGGCGAATCCCGAAGGATCATCCCGAACGAGGCGACCGAGGCTGCGAACCGGAGGTCGGTCGAGGCGTCCGCAAAGGCCCTGTCCGAGTCCTCAACCGGGAACTCGATCAACTTGCTCACATCTTCTTTCGGCGGTTTGTACCGTAGTTTCAAGTTGAGAAGTTCGTTGCTTTCGGCCTCTTCCGCGAGGGGTGTCGCATTCTGAGGCTCGGCGGTCTGGCCTTGGGCTTGATACCGCATCGGATCGACCCCCTGAGTATTTATCGGCTTGCCCTTCGGAACGATCTCGTAGAGCGCGGTTACCGTATGCCCGGCGCCGATCTCCCCGGCGTCCTTGGTGTCGTCATTAAAATGCTCGGCGGGCATGACCCGGTTTTCGTAACCGATGAGTCGATACGCTCCGACCTTCGCCGGATTGAACTCGACCTGGATTTTCACATCCTTGGCGATGGTCACCAGAGTCGAACCAGCCTGCTGCACCAGGACCTTCTGGGCCTCTTTGAGGTTGTCTATGTAGGCGTAGTTGCCATTCCCTTTGTCGGCCAAGCCTTCGAGGTTCCCATCCTTCAGGTTCCCCATCCCGAACCCAAGGACGGAGAGGAAAATTCCGCTCTTGGCTTCGCGTTCGATGAGACCGATCAGATCGTTCCGGTCTGTGATCCCCACATTGAAATCGCCATCTGTGGCCAGGACCACTCGGTTGATCCCTTCTTCCTCAAAATGCTCACGAGCGGTCTT
>JAJDBZ010000617.1 GCA_029261095.1 Candidatus Omnitrophota bacterium
CGGTTTGAGGTTGGCGACCACGACGATTTTTTTGCCCACCATCTCCTCGGGGGTGTAATAGGCGGCGACTCCGGCGACGATTTGGCGTTGCTCCTCCCCGATTTTGATCTGGAGTTTGAGGAGTTTGTCGGCGTCGGGAACCTTTTCGGCCTCGATGACTTCAGCGACACGGAGTTCTGTCTTGAAGAAATCGTCGATGGTGATCAATCCGGCATCCTCATCCTTCACCTCTTTGGCCGCCTCTGTTGGTTTCTCGGACTGGGGGATCGCCGCGACAATCTTCTTTTCGATGTCTTTCCAGTTGATGCGAGGGAAGAGCGGGTCGCCGCCAGGCACCTCTATCCCTTCGGCTGGTTGGTTCCAATCCAGGGAATCCCGACCGAGTGTGGCTTCGGGGATAGGGGAGCCGATCTGTTCCAGTAACGCCAGTGATTTCTGAGGCATCACCGGATAGAGTAGGACCCCGACCTGGCGCAGAACACGGATGGCAACCGCCAAACAATTGCCAGCACTAGCGAGATCCCCCTCCTTCGCTTTCTTCCAGGGTTCGCACTCAGCGATGAAAGCATTCGTTTGACGCACCAATGAGACAATTTCCTCGATCGCTAGGTTCGGTTTCAATTCGCCAATCAATTTTTCGACTGCACCTGGGAGCACATCCGCACTCGCTTTGAGGTCTTTACCGAAATCGAGATCGGTCAGCGGAGGAACCTTCGAATCGAAATTCTGTTTGATCAGCTTGACCACACGGTTCACCAGGTTTCCAAGATCATTCGCCAGATCGCTGTTGAGGCGGGTGACAATCATCTCCTCGGAATAATCCTGGTCCCGTCCCAGGGTCATCTCCCGGAGCAGGTAATATCGAATCGGATCGACCCCATACTCCTCGATGAGTTCGCGGATGTGACGGACCGGTGCCTGAGCCGCCAACTCTTTGGTCACAGTCTTCGATTCCTTTAACCCACCGCGAGTCCACCAGCCATGCGCGAGGATTTGGCTCGGCTGCGGAATCCCGGCGGCGTGCAACATGATCGGCCAGAAGAAACCATGCGGCTTCAGGATGTCTTTCCCGATCAAATGAAGGACATGCGCATCGTCGTCCGCCCACCAATTCTTGAAGAGATCGGAATCTGGCCAATCCAGGCCGCTGATGTAGTTCACCAGAGCATCGAACCAAACATAGGTGACATAGTCCGGATCGAAGGGGAGTTCGATCCCCCACTCCAATCGTGACTTGGGTCGGGAGATGCACAGATCGGAAACCGGGTCGCGAAGCAGCCCGAGCACCTCGTTCTTGCGCGACTCCGGATGAATGAAATCGGGATGGTCATTCAGATATCCGACCAACCAATCCTGGTATTTGGAGAGACGGAAAAAGTAATTGTCCTCGGAGACTTGGACAATCCGCCCAGTCTCCTTCCCCTCCTCGGTCACCTCATCGTCGGAGATGAACATCTCGTCCGAGACATTGTACCAACCGGCGTAGGTGTCCTTGTAAATGTCCCCTTGGTCGAAGAGTTTTTGCAGGATCTGTTGAACAGTCTTCTTGTGAGAATCCTCGGTGGTGCGGATGAACCGATCATTCTGGATCTCCAGCAATTTCCACATCTCTTTGAACCGCTCGGAGTATTCATCGCAGTGTTCGATCGGTGTCTTGCCCGACTTTTGCGCCGCCTGCTGGACCTTCTGCCCGTGCTCGTCGGTCCCGGTCATGAACCGGACTTCTTCTCCGAACAGGCGGTGATACCGCGCCAACACATCGGCGAGAATGGTGGTGTACGAATGCCCGATATGAGGCTGGTCGTTCACATAATAAATCGGGGTGGTCACATAAAACCGAGACATCTATGAATTCTCCCATCGATAAGGAATTTCAGGGGTTACGTTAGCGGGAATGGAGGAGAGTGGAAGACCTGCGAATCCGTTAGAGTCTGTGGGCAATCTATCGGGATGCGACATTCTTCCGATATCCTCTACTCTTCAGCGAGGGCCGGTCCCGTTTCCCTTAGTCGGATAAATCAGCCGGGGGTCGAAATTCTGTTGTGCATCGGAGGCGACTTAATATGAGCAGGTTTATTTTCTGGACAGGCGCAATCAACATTCTTCTCGGGGTCTCCTCCCTGTTCCCCTCCATTTCGAGCGCGATCAGCTCGATCCAACCGGACTCGCGCTTTTATGTCTGGTTGCCGGGGATCCTGGTTTCTTATCTCGGAGTCCTGTTGATTCTCGCGTCACGGGACCTCCCAAACCGCGCATCGATCGTCTACTGGGAGGGAATCCTCCGATTGGCTGGATTCGCAGTCGCGACTCGTTACGGTTTCTTCGGAGAATTTGGAGTCGGGCTGGGCTTGGTGGGAATTTACGATCTGGTCGTTGGATTGACCTACCTTGTGGGCCTTCCCATCACCCTGAACCGAAATGTGATTGCTCTCCTCCTTGATCGGAAAGACTGAACACAACCCCCTCTTTCCCCAGAGGTCTGGCTCTTCCCCCTCACCTTTGGCAGACTTCTCCTCCATGAATAAAGCAAATCCCCACTTTCTGATCACTAACGACGACGGTATCGATGCTCTCGGAATCAACCTCTTGTATGAAGTCCTTCGAAAACATGGACGCGTGACGATGATCGCTCCGGACCGGGAGAGAAGCGCGGTCTCCCATGCCTTTTCTCTTCACCACCCGCTTCGCATCATCGAACGAGGGGAAGCTAAATACAGCCTGTCGGGAACACCGGTCGACTGTGTGATGTTCGGCCTCCGTGGATTCCTCGACCCCGATGACCTGCCGGACTTCGTCATTTCCGGCATCAATCATGGCGCCAATCTCGGGGACGATGTCCTCTATTCCGGAACAGTCGCCGGTGCGCTCGAGGGGGCGCTCTTTAAAAAACCCGCAGTCGCTGTCTCACTCGCCACCGAGTTCAGTGATCCGAAGGAACTTCAAAAACTTCACATGGAAACTGCCGCCGGTTTCATGGATTCTTTCATCCCTCACTTTGTGGAGAACCCCTGCCCGGGTGGGACTCTGCTTAATGTGAATGTCCCGAACCTGGCTAAGGATCGAATCGCGGGGAGCCGTTTTACGACCCTTGGAAAAAGAATCTATCGCGATCGAGTGATCCAGCGAGAGGACCCGCAAGGGCGAGAGTATTACTGGATTGGCGGAGACCCCCCCGAACATGAGTCCGAAGAGGGGACCGACTTCGATGCACTCTCCCATCGCCAAGTGGCAATCACCCCCCTGCGTTGGAGGATGTCGCATCAGGAAGATTTGGGACGGTATTCGGATTGGCCCTCGATTGAGGTACAATAAAAGGCTGTTATTCCCAGGAGATAAAACATTGTTTGGTTGGAAGAAATCGAAACCGGATCCCAGAGAGGAAATGATCCGGAACCAACTGATGGATCGTGGCATTACCGATCCGGATGTGTTGGCAGCCTTTCGCGATATCCCGCGAGAAAAATTCGTCCCGCGTAAGATGCGGCCACATTGTTTCGAAGACCGACCCCTTCCCATCGGTGACGGGCAGACTATCAGTCAACCCTACATGACCGCGTTCATGACCCAGATCCTCGATCTCAAACCCCATTCCTCCGTCCTGGAGATTGGGACGGGGTCCGGATTCCAGACCGCGATCCTCGCGCGTATCGCCAAGAAGGTTCACACGGTGGAAAAGATCGAAGACCTCTCCATCCGCGCCAGAATGATTTTGGACGAAATGGACTTCAAGAACGTTGTTTACCATGTCGCCGATGGGAGCCGTGGATGCATCTACCCTGGGCCTTTCGATCAAATCGTAGTAACCGCGGCAGCCCCCGCCATCCCCACTCCCCTTCTCGAACAGTTGACCGATGGAGGCGTGATGGTCGTGCCGGTTGGCGAACGCAAACAACAGATACTCTTCAGAATCGTGAGGGAGGGACATGACTACAAACATGAGAAGCTCTGCCCGTGTATCTTCGTCCCGCTCTTGGGAGCTGGCGGTTTTGTCGAAGAGGATGAAGAAGATTACTGACATCAATGGTTAGGGCGGAGATCGAAGAATCCACTGGATGTCCCCCGCCTCTTTCCGAAAGAAAAATCATCCTTCTTGTTTTCATCACCCTGCTCGGAATTCATACCTTTTGTCTCGGTCAGCAACTCGGGTATACCGATGACGCTCTTTCGATCCTGCGTCACACTGAAATAGTGGTCCGTCACCATAATTTCACCGATCCGATCACTCCGGAGGGGGACTATTCAATCTATGGGATCGGGATGACTCTTTGGTTTCTCCCACTTCGCCTGTTGGTCGATGCCCTCATCCCGGATCGAGTCGATCCCAAAGTCACCGCGTTCTATCTCAGAACGACTTATATCTATCTGAACGTTCTTGCCACCGCGGGCACGGCGGCGGTTTTGTGCGCCTGGGGTCTGGGTTTGGGTTATTCTAGAAGGGCTTGTGTGCTCGGCACCTTCTGCTTCAGTTTGGCCACTCTTGCTTTTCCCTATGCTCGTTATGATTTCAGCGAACCGGTAACTGGTTTTTTCCTCGTATCGGGGGTCTTCTTCCTTTGGAGATACCGTGCGCTTGGCAACTGGCGCGACCTCCTGCTTTCCGGAACTCTGCTGGGCTGCGGGGCGCTGACCCGAATTGTGGTTGGATTGGCGGTTGTACCCCTATTGGCCTTTGTCGGAGTCTCCCTCAAACACCCTTCAAGGATCCGGCATCTTGGGATCTTTCTTTCACCACTGGCGATCGCTCTTGGGATTGTGTTTGCCTACAACTACGGTCGTTTCGGTAATCCTTTTGAAACCGGTTATCCCATCGACTTCGATACGCCACTACTGACCGGAGTGTTCGGGCTCCTCTTCTCATGGGGGAGGGGCCTAGTCATCTATTCCCCGGTCGGAGTTTTGGGATTGACCCTCTTCTTCTTCGCCAAGCGGTTCGACTCTTGGACAAAAGGGATTGTCGTATTCCTTTTTCTGTTCTTCTTGGTTCTCCATGGAAAATGGTCTTACTGGTATGGAGGTTGGTGTTGGGGGCCGAGGCTTCTATTGCCTGTCCTCGCTTTCGGGGGGCTGGGGCTCATCGCCCTTTTCGAAAACCCGAGTCATCGTCGCATTTGGGTCACGCTCTTGTTCGGAGTCGGGGGTCTGATCAACCTCTTGGCAATCTACGTTCCTTTTTCGATCTATTACCAAAGCGCCCTGAAAAATGGCTTCATTGAGCAATGGCTCTTATGGCGACCGCATTATTGCCCACTCAAGATTCACCATGAAATGCTGACACAATTTCCTATGGCCGATTACGATTACATCTGGCTTGGCTCAACGACCTGGGGGTGGCCGGTCTGGGTGATCGGAGGGTTCGGAGCTATTCTCGCCATTGTCGGAATAAGAGTCCTTCATGATGAACTTTGGAAATCCTCTCGTGGTTCGGACCAGTTGACCGCTCAAGACTAGTAACTCGGCAAGTGAGTTGCCGGGCGACCCTATTTCACTCGGCTGCTACCCTCCTGATACGCGTTTCCAATCGTCCTGAAAAATGAGCATATCCATGCTGTCGACCATGCCGTTCCCATCCAGGTCGCTTCTCAGGAAGGGAAACTCATACGCACCCATGTCGTATTGCCCGATCGGTCGAGGGTTTTGATCCAAATCGATCGTGAGCCCGGTGTCTGTTCCCGCTTCGAGGCAGGGTGATCCCCGTTTTAGATGAAAATCTCTCTTGAAGGGATCCACGAACATTGGATCGGAGCTAAAGTTTCCTTCCCCCAAAACCACCGGTCCGCTCGTATAGAAATCGAGGTCCTCGATATTCGAATAGGCGGCATGGAACTTAACAAACTGGCCCACCGAAAATGACTCTGGAGTGTTATCCCAAACAATGCAGTTGGTCACTGAAATCTCAGAGGATTGTATGTAAACTGCGCCGCCCTCCTCAGTGGCTGTGTTGCCAAATAAAGTACAATTCTTGAGTTCCGCGCGAGCGGTCCTGATTCCACCACCCCGGACTCCTCGGTTGTATGCGACCACACAGTTTTGAAGTTTCGCACCATGCTCAAATGAGTGAACTCCGCCCCCATCGTTGTCGAGAATCAAACATTCCCTAAGGTCCAAGCCCGAGAAACTGCCGGTGATACCGTGGCCTTGAATGTTTCCAACAATGCTTGATCGCCTGATGAAGACGGGACCCGGGCCGGTATGAATGCCTCCACCTCGATTGTTCTCCACCCGGGTATTCTCGATGCTTGACCTGGAACCGATCTTGAGCCCTCCGCCAGAAGCGTAATTGGAAATATTTCCATGAAAGACACAATCGGTGACCGAAGCAACCGATCCAAAAGCAGATAAGCCTCCCCCACGATCCGCTTGGTTATCTTCAAATAGGCAGTCCATGAGGACGACATCCACGTCGCGAACTCTCATCCCTCCTCCTTCTTCCGCGGATCCTCCACGGATTACCAACCCTGCCACTGTAGCCGATTCAATGTTTTCGAAATCAAGGACCGAGGAGGTCCCATCGCCCTGGATGATCGGACGATTTAGCGAATTGTTCCCTTGAATCGAGA
>JAJDBZ010000618.1 GCA_029261095.1 Candidatus Omnitrophota bacterium
TATGGCATCGATCAATCCGTCGCCGTCTGTGTCTCTTAAACCCGGATCGGTTTCGTGGACTTCTTCTTGATCGTCGCTGAGGAAATCGCCATCGGTGTCGTAACGGCTCACGGATTCGTAACAACCCATGTCGACAGAGCTGTTCCAGATTCGAGATTTGCCATCTAGGTCCACGATAAAGTCTCCCACGACATAGAAGGGGTTACCCGAATCGATGCAAGGGGAAGTCGATTTCAAACGGTAGTCCTCGGAGAACTCATCGACGAATTCTGGATCTTGTCGGATGTTTCCAACCCCCCTCTCTTCCGGGTTTCCGCCTCCCTGGGAAGAGCAGCCCCAACAGGAAAAGTCCCCGACAATACAGGAATGGAGGGGTAGCGTGCTCTCCGAAATGCCACCCAAGATGCAGTTGGCCACCACTCCTCGACATTGAACGATCCCCCTGGTGTTTCCGGCGATCGTATTGTTGAGTATCAAACCATCGCAATACTGAAGTGCGGGTCCGAATTCGTTTTGGGTGACCAGGTTGTTTTGAATCACCCCGTCGCAAGAGGCGATCCCGCTCCCAAACTGCTCGGACCGATTCCGATGAATTCTGCAATTTCGAATCACTCCATCAATATTGAAGACTCCCCCGCCGACTCCTTTGTAGTCACTCGGATCGTTGAAAACAAAATACACTTCGTTCTCGGTAATGAGATTCCACTCAACTGTCGCCTCGCACCCATTCCCGTTAACCCCACCACCCTCAGTCGCCCTCCCCTTCCGGATCGTGAACCCCGCCAGAACGCACTCCTCGGTCTCGCTTCCCTCGAAGGTCACCACGCTCCCCATCTTGCTCGCGTCGATGATCGTCGCCTCCACTACCGCCCAATCCCGCGGGTTGGTTGAGGTGAGTCGGAGATTCTTTCCTTGGAAGTGGATCGTTTCGAAATAGGTCCCCGGCGAGACGATGATTTCATCGCCATGCGTGGCGGAATGGTCGATAGGGACTTGGTGGGTTGCTGAGAACGCTAAGCCTGCGCTCCTGAGAAGCACTGCCGCGATAAAACAAAAGAGGAGTTTCGATCTTGCCCTGGCCATTGGAACATTATCTGAGTTTCTAATGGTATTGTAGCACCATTACTTTGTAGAAGTACAGTGTGAAAATCCGTCTCGCCCGCACTCTGGTCAAAAAAAGAAGATCTGGTAACAATCGGAACTTCTTGTTGAATGATAGGGGAAGGAAAGTCGCATAAAATGCCGCCAAGAATCATCAAAGACATAGCCGAACTTGAGACCCTGGTTGGAAAGGAAGTCGCGGTCACCGACTGGATCGAAATCACCCAAGACAGAATCAACAAGTTCGCCGAAGCGACAGGGGATTACCAGTGGATTCACCTCGATGCCGAAAGGTGCGCGAAAGAGTCTCCCTTTAAGGTCCCGATCGCACACGGTTACCTCACCATGTCTCTCATTCCCATGCTCGCTGATCTGGCCCACGAGTTCGAGCAGGATTTCAAACTCATGGTCAACTATGGTTTAGAGAAACTCCGTTTTCCCGCTCCGGTACCAGTAGGGTCCAAGATCCGACTAAGAGAATCCCTCCTTTCGCTCAGCAACCTCCGTGGAAATTACAAAGGAATCTGGGAGGCCAAAATCGAGGTAAAGGGGGGCGACAAACCCGCCTGTGTCGCTGAGACTGTCGTACTCTATTATCCGCTGGATTAAGGAATTGGACTAAGAGTATTTTCCTTTAGGCTTTTTGGCGACCGCTAGAACGGAAAGTCCCCATGGCAGGTTGAGTTTGTATTCAAGTTTTAGGTAAGGGAGGAGCTTATCCATGAGACCGAGTTGTCTTTTCGGAAGAATCGTCCTCTTGAGAATTTTTCCATTAAACCACCACCCGATCGCACCCAGCGCGTTCAAGTAATGCATTCGCTCAATGACAAACCCGTTTTCTTCCAGGAGATCCCCTAAACTATCCTTATCGTAACGCCTGTAGTGGTCGAGCTTTTCGTCAAGCGTTCCAAAAATCCCCGGCATCGCGGGCACCAGCAGAATCAGATGTCCACCCGGTTCCAAAACATCTCTCGCAAATCGAAACGCCGCTTCGTGATCTTTGATGTGTTCGAAGACATTCGTCGATACCACCGTGTCCGGTTCCTCATTGATCTCCTCAGGTTTAGTGGGATTTTCCAGATCTAGAAAACAGGACTCTACATGGTGCAATCCCTCGAATCGCTCATCGAGGATCTTCCGATACTCATCCGAAATTTCACCTAACCAGAGACGGTCGCAGTCTTTGTAGTATTCGCTCATTGTCCCGGTCCCAGATCCGAGTTCGAAAATTCTTTTCCCAAAGTAAGGCTTCATGAGGGAAGCCTGCCATGCCGCATAGCGCGAAAGCTTTTTCATTCGGCGGAGCGTTTCATGTCCTACATCAGGGTTTCCTCCGGCATCGGTGAAAGCGCATTTAACGATGGTCCAAAATGCCGCGACCCCATCCTTCCACCCGATCTTCTTCCCATCTTCATATCCACGCCCATGATATGAGATGGGTATTTCATAAATTCGCCAATGTCTTTGAGCGACTCGAGAGGTGAACTCCGGTTCAAATCCAAATCGGTTGGCTTTCAGATCGAAAGTCTCCAACACCTCGCGCCGGAAGACCTTGTAGCAAGTCTCCATGTCTGTCAGGTTGAGGTTCGTAAACATGTTCGAAATGAGAGTTAGCAATCGATTACCGATAGAGTGCCAGAAGAGCAGGACGCGTCGCGGTCCCGACATAAACCGCGATCCATAGACGACATCGGCATGGTCTTCCAAAATAGGGCGGAGAAGTTCCGGGTAATCCTTTGGATCGTACTCGAGATCCGCATCCTGTATGAGGACAATGTCGCCAGTGGCTTCCTGAAACCCTCTTCTTAGAGCGGCTCCCTTTCCACTGTTTCTCTCTTGGAGAAAAACACGGACCTCGGGGTCGTCATCGAGTTTCTTTAGTTGCTTACGGGTTGAATCCGTGCTGTGGTCATCGACAATGAGAATCTCTCTGTCAAGAGGAATCTCCACCTCTTTGACCCTTTTCACGATAGCGAGAACCGTGTTTTCTTCGTTGTAAACAGGGATGACAATACTGAGTTTTTTCATGGACCATTCAAAAAATCGGTGTGTTTCGGAGATTTTAACGCAGTATTCTCACGATTGCGTGGAGGGTTACAATAGGCACCCTGAAATCAGGGAATTGTGTTCCGCTATTCTCCTCAAGGTGCTCGGGGGTTTCTTTCCCTTGGCGACTCCTCAGGTTCCTCAACCATCGTTTCGGTATCACGGGGAATATCTCGGTGCTCGGTGAGTAGGTGCGAACTAATATCTTCCGGCTCCGATTCGGTCAGGAGTTTGATTTCAATTCGGTCATTTACTGACCGCGCCTCCAAACTTGTCCGCTGGAGCCCTTCTTTCTTTGGCCGGTAGTGACCGTAACCCATGTAACTGAGTTTCTCCGGCTTGACTGACTGCTTCTCGACAAGGTAACTCAGAACCGCAAGCGCACGTGCTCCCGACAAATCCCAGCTCGACTCATAAGGCGATTCTGCCTCCATAGTCGCGTCATTGGTGTGGCCCTCGATTCGGACATCGTTCTCGTATTCCCCGATAATACCTGCGATAAGACTGAGTGCTTCATAGGCTTCCGCCTTAATCTCGGCGCTGCCCGCATCGAAGAGCACGGGAGAGAGGGCGACCAGAACGATCCCATCCTTTGTGACCTTGGAGCCGATCGTTCGGTCAAGTCCACTTCGGATCAATTGGGCCTGAATTCGAGCCACCCGACGTTTGAGTTCTTCGTCTTCTTTCCCCTTCTTTGGAGGTTGGTCCGGAGGTTGTTGCATGGGGGGGGTTGGTTGGGAAACAGCATGCTGTCCAGGGCGGAGAATCCCGAATGCGCCATTGAGAGAGACAAGTGCTTCTTTGATCTTGGCGTCTTCAAAAGTGGCAAACGCCACCAGCATGACGAAGAAAGTCATCAGCAGGCTCATCAAATCCGAGAAGGTTGTGAGCCATGCTGGCGCGGGAGGAGGACAATCGCATTTGTGTTTTTTGGCCATGGTTCTCTAATCGAGACTCTTACTCTTCAGGTTCGCCCTGCGGTCTCATCGAGGGAGGGAGGAACGCGAGGAGTCGCTGTTCCACAATCCTCGGATTGTCACCAGACTGGATCGCCATGATCCCCTCGATCGTGACTTCCTTCGAAAGGATCTCTTCCCCGCTTCTCGCTAAGAGTTTCTCAGCCACGGGGTTTGCGAAACAATTAGCCACAATCGCGCCATACATGGTGGTCAGGAGAGCGATCGCCATGGGAGGTCCGATGGAGGAGGGGTCTGTCAGATTTTGGAGCATCGCCACGAGACCGATCAGGGTTCCGATCATACCGAACGCGGGAGCCGCCAAACCGATATTCAAGAAAATCCCCGAGCCCTTCTTATGACGATCCTCGATAAAAGTAATTTCGGTTTGAAGGATTTCCTTGATGAGTTCCGGCTCGACACCATCCACAGCCAACCGGATTCCAGTCTCGAGAAACTTGTCATCGATCTCGTCGATTGCATTTTCCAGGCTGAGAATCCCCTCACGCCTGGCTCGCTCCGAAAAATCGACTAGAGTCTCGACCGCCCTCAATGGCTCAGCCGGAGTGGGGAACAAGGCTTTCGAAAAGATAGCGCCGATCCCTGTGAGTTGGTTCAAGGGGTATGAGATGACCAC
>JAJDBZ010000619.1 GCA_029261095.1 Candidatus Omnitrophota bacterium
TCGATGCGGGAGCCGAATCGGGCCTGACCGTGGATCTACTGGGTGAAGGACGGCCCAGAGATCATCCGGGGATCGGAGAAGATGGGTTGGGAGCGGGCTTCGACTTGGGGGCCTATGAAGTTCCCCTCGTGGGCTATCCCACCTGGACGCCTTCACCGACTCGAACTTTAACACCCTACCCGACTCCGACACTGACCGCCAGATACGACGAGTACCCGAATCGATTTATTGATGCCCGAGATCTCACTCTCCTTCTTGACCAACTGCGAGGTTCCAAAGTTGAGGACCCTGTGTTTGATCTATTCGATTTCTCCACCGATTGGATGACTTCTTTGTCCGAATAGAGTTCCAATACCCAGAGGATTCCAGCAAGCCATGTCAGACTTGATCCAAATAACATTCGAACCATTTCAGATAAATCTCCTCCGCTCGTTCCTCCATCTGGCTAAACCTGATACATTTCACGCCATCTCGCCTTAGAAAGAGAGAGATTTTACATGTCTTTACGCAACGCGTTCGCAATCCTTTTATTCACTCTCATATTGACCGCCACCAGCATTCAATCCGCCACCTTCTATGTCTCTCCCACAGGCGATGATTCCTGGTCTGGGAGTCTTGCCGGTCCGAATGAGAATGACAGCGACGGTCCTTTCCTTACCCTAGAGCGTGCGGTGGGTAGGGTCAAAGAGATCCAACGAGAGGCCGGTAATCAGATCAAGACCGTCGTCAAAATCCGTGGCGGGCGGTATGAACGAACCGAACCGATCATCCTCAGTGGTGTCGGTGTCGGGAACTCCGATGCCGGGACTCTGATCGAAGCCTACCCCGGCGAGGAGGTGGTATTCTCCGGGGGGACATCGGTCGATTCCTGGAAGAAGACCGAAGAGGCCGAAACCCTCGAACGCCTTCCCGAAGAGGCGCGTGGTCAGGTTTTCGAATCGGATCTCTTTGCCCAAGGAATCACCGATTACGGGGTGCTTAAAGAACGCGGCTTTGGCCGCTCGGTCCATCCCGCCGCGATGGAGCTCTTTTTCGACAACGAACCGATGACCTTAGCCCGTTGGCCCAACGAAGGTTTTGTCCACATCGCCGATGTTACCGGTTCCGCCACCGGAGGCAAGTTCCACTACGAAGGGGACCGGCCGGAGCGTTGGAGAAAAGCCAACGATATTTGGCTGCATGGTCTTTGGACCTGGGATTGGGCCGATTCCTACACCCGAGTCCAATCGATCGACGAGGCCTCCAAGGAGTTCACCACCTACCCGCCGCATGGGGTCTATGGGTACAAGAAGAACCGTCGGTACTATGCCCTCAACCTCCTGGAGGAACTCGATCGACCGGGCGAATACTACCTCGACCGGGTCGCCGGAAAACTCTACTTCTGGCCACCCTCCGAATTGGAGAAGGGGAAAGCGGTGGTGTCTATCGCGCGACAACTTCTCAAACTTGAGGATTGCGCGGGGGTCCGTGTTCGAGGGATTACTTTCGAGGCGACCCGTGGTCACGGTGTTGAATTTCGGGGAGGTCACAACAACCAAATCGATAGCTGTACGATCCGAAACATTGGCAACACCGGCGCGATTGTCAGTGGTGGGACAAGAAACAAGGTGGTCCGAAGTGAGGTTTATAACTGCGGCGATGGGGGCATCAGCCTCACCGGCGGCGATCGAAAGACTCTCACTCCCGGCCACAATGAAGTGACCGATTGCCACATCCACCACTACAGCCGTTGGTCGAAAACCTATCGACCGGCGGTCTCCATCGGTGGGGTCTCCAACCGGGTTGCGCACAACCATATCCACGATGCTCCCCACAACGCCATCCAACTCGGCGGCAATCAACACATCATCGAATACAACGAGGTTCACCATGTCTGTCAGGAGACCGCCGATGTGGGCGCCTTTTATATGGGCCGCGACTGGACGCAGCGAGAGAATGTGATTCGCTACAATTTCTTCCATCACCTCGGTGGGTTCGAGGGGCGTGACGATGCCTTTTCCGAGGCGATCGCCATTTATCTGGACGATTGGTCCTCCGGCACGGAAATCATCGGGAATGTGGTTTATAAGGGCGGCTTCGGGGTGCTGATCGGCGGCGGTCGCGACAACCTGGTGAAGAACAACATCTTTGTGGACTGCAATCCGAGTGTGCATGTCGACTCGCGCGGCCTCGGTTGGGCGAAATACTATTTCAATGGCGAGAACAACACACTGATTCAGCGACTCGACGCCATGGACTACAAGAACCCGCCCTACAGCGAACGCTACCCGGAACTTCTGACTCTCTATGATGACGATCCCGCAGTCGCGAAGTACAACAAGATCCTGAACAACATCCTAGTCGGGGAAGGGAAGGACTACGATCTTGCCAACGGCCTCGACGAAACAGTGGTCGAAATGAAAGACAACTGGACCGAAGGCGACCCGGGTTTCATCAACATGGAGGAGATGAACTTCAATCTGAAAGAGGACTCGCCAGTCTTCGAGATGGGTTTTGAGAAGATCCCGTTTGATGAGATTGGGCCGAGGGGTAGGCGATAGCGAGATTCAAGAAAATCCAGAAGTTGCCCGCATCGGGTTTCTGAATGTTCAATCGATCAAAGTCTGTTTCACCAGACTTTGCTTTGCGTAGCCACGGAATTCATTCCGTGGCGGTGTGGATCTGCCCTCTCAAACCTGGATGGTGTTCCATAAACCTGGATCGGGATGACCAAACACTGCGGCACCGACCCAACATGGCGGCATCAATTCCAGCCGCGACAGGTTAAAACCGTGTCGCTATTCACACGAAGTCCGCCTCCTCCGTCGGCGGACTGTGGGTCCTTTATTATTTTCTTTCTATTCTGAATTCCCCCTCCCTGCTAAGATCGTAGATGAATTCGCTGGAAATCCATTTCCGAAAGGTGCGGACCTCGAAATGCGATGGATGCCACTGCTTGCCCCCCTCTTGTTCCTTGCTTCACAAACCCAGGCGGTCACACTCCATGTCTCCCCCAATGGCCCTGGACCGGACGGTCTTGCCTGGGATACCGCGTTCGCGAGGGTGGCTGACGCGATCGACGCGGCCACAGGGGGCGACGACATTTGGATCGCCGCAGGACGGTACAACGAATCTCTCTCAATGAAAAACCGGATCTCGATGTACGGCGGTTTTTTCGGGACAGAGGCTACCGACGAATTCCACCTCCGAGACATTGCAGTCAATGAAACCATCCTCGACGCGACCGGCCTCAATGACCGAGTCCTA
The DNA here is from genome assembly GCA_029261095.1 of Candidatus Omnitrophota bacterium. Taxonomy (GTDB): domain Bacteria; phylum Hinthialibacterota; class Hinthialibacteria; order OLB16; family OLB16; genus JACKFH01. Next base: position 3,247 of record JAJDBZ010000619.1, read on the forward strand.
GTCGGCGCGGATCAAACTGAGCTCAACGGGTTCACGATCACGAACGGCGATCTTAACACGGAAACCTCTACTCGCGGAGGTTCCGGACTCATTTGCAGAAGAGTCACAATGAGAGTTCGAAACTGCAATTTCACTCAGAACGGTCGCTCGGCGGGACCTGGAATTCCCGACCCAGTAACGGGCGGTGGGATCTATATATTAGACGCCACACTCGAAATTGAGAATTGCGTGTTTCTTGAAAACATCGGATTCAGTGGTGGTGCCATCCATTCAACCGGCGGCTCAGTTTTCGTTTGTATGAATTGCCTGTTCGACAAGAATACGTTTATCGCCGTTTCTAGTGCTGGAAGTGAGGAAATGATAAAAAACTGCACTTTCGGCCTTTTCAATATATCTTCACAGGGAAATTTTGACGACTTAGCAGCGCCGGATGCGACAGTCATTAACTGCGCCGTCCCCAAAGGGTTATTTGGTCCTGCGAACATCACCTATTCACTTGTCCCCAATCGTACAGGTGAGGGGAATATTGGAGGCGACCCTCTCTTCATAGATCCCGAGAATGGGAATTATCGACTTCTTCCAAATTCACCCTGTATCGATGCCGGAACGAAGGTGGATGTGTTGACCGATCTGGACGGCAATCCCCGCCCCATCGATGTTGTGGGGAGAGGTCATGAGGGAGAAACCTCGTACGACATGGGTTGCTACGAATTTGTGCTGAGGAGGGCTGACTTAAATTCGGATGGATTTGTGAATGGAACGGATTTGATTTTGTTTCAGGATCAGTGGAAGGAAGAGGCATCCCCCAACGCCTTTCCGTGAAGCGGAGACGGCGTCAACCCGACCGAATGGGAGGGTTTCGTGTGCATAGCGACGGGTTTCAACCCGTTGCGGGGTTGGATCGATTCATAAATCTGGATCGGAATGACCAAACACCGCGGCACTGACTCAACATGGCGGCATCAATTCCAGCCGCGACAGGTTAAAACCGTGTCGCTATTCACACGAAGTCCGCCTCCTCCGTCGGCGGACTGTGGGTACTGTGTTGTCTTCTACCAACCGGGGGATTCCCCCCCCTCACCCCAACTCAAAAGTCGTCACCCCATAAATCCCCGCCAGATCGATATCGGGTGTCCCTCCGCTGTACATCCTCGCGGTCTCGAAGACGATTTCCATGCTGTGCCGTTTGGCGAGGGCGATGGCCTCCGGGTTGATCTCGGGGGTGTCGAGGTAGATGGGATCGTCGGGGCCGGCCAGGGAGCGGAGACTGAGGAATAGAGTCTCCGCTACATCGGGGCGGTCGGCGAAGAGGGGGCCGATCTTGTAGCCGGACTGGCATTTGCGGATGACTCCGGTGCCGGTGAGTCGGTCATCTTCGACCATCCCGATCGCTCGGCTTCCCGGTTGTGCGATCCAGGTTCGAAGGAATGCGTTTCGAGGGGCGGGAAAGAACCGTCGGTCGTAAGCCGCGATCTCAGCGAACGGTCGGGTGGAGAGATCGACCAAACCGGGATGCTGGGTCGAGTCGCCGCCCCCCTTTCCTTCGTAGCGGACATTGCGGTAGGCCAGTTTGAAACCGATCTTCTTGTAGTTCTCCTGCTGCTCGACCACCCCATCGCAACCGATATTGCAACCCTTGAGATAGTCGAGGCCATGGTTGCAGATTTGAATCCCATACCGATTCCCTCGGTGTTCCGGTTTCACAATATAGAAACCGGCGAATCCGAACGAGGCGTCGTACTTGACCATTGAGACACATGCCACCGGTTCACCATCTAAGAGTCCAATAAAATACCCCTCTGGGTCGGCGACATAGAAACATTCCGCGTCATGGATTCCAGGATTCCACCCTTCATCCCCCGCCCAATCGATAGCGAACTTAAGTTCCGACCGGGACATGGGCCTGATTTGATATCCAGTGTCGCTCACAGTTTACCTCCGGTGGGTTCACGGATTTTTTTGTTTCCCTTTGGTAAAAACAAGTGCTGTTCCAAAAGCCAGAGTGCGAATAGAGAGAACACCGCGATGAGGATGATGGAAGGGAGTAAAACCGCTTTGGTGGTGAATGCCTTCTGACGACCCACCAAAGTAATCGCACCGAAGATGAATCCTGGGAGATAGGCTCCAATCCCTTTCAATTCGACCCTCGCTGGGTAAACCCTCCAGGGAAACAGCCCAATCAACACGGGTAATACCGAGAAACAGAGAAGGAGTGCATATCCCTCTTCAGGTTCGAGTATCCAGACTTGCGCACCCACCGCGGCACCAACACCGATGAGTAGAAGGCCATCTAAACCATCGAGCAATCGGAAGAATTCGGACACCACCACAAACCAGAGAAGGGTCCCAGGTATGACCATCCAACCCAGTTCATGAACAGTTTCCCCCACACGCAATGTCTCGACCCGAAAGCCAAACCCTGTGGCGATTGCAGCTCCTATCGCCAGAACCCCAGTGGTATAGAGGTGGGAAAGGTTTTGGGAATCGACCCACCGTCCCGCGGCCCAGACCCAGATCAAGGCGAGAGCGAGGCCGAGATGACGCGCCCTCATCTGTTCCGGAGTGAGCAGGATGTCGGTGTCTATGAAGAATAAGGAATAAACCAGGCAAATCAAAAACCCGGCCAGGAAGGCGAATCCCCCCTCGGACGTTGGTGGTGGAATGGAATGCCTGCGTCCCAATCGACGTTGGGTTGTCCAGTCATTCTTTCGGCAAATCGTGTGAACCGCGAGGGCGAGGACTCCGCATACCGCGGTGAGAATGAGGATATGGTTGGGGTTCAATCACTGGCCCTCATCGAAATATCCCCGAACGATATTCTCATATCCAGGTGGGATCTCTTCCTGAACCACAGACTGCTCCCCCTGGCCAGCCTCCACAAACGCAGCACTTTCTTTCACATAGGAATCGGCGGGACTGTTCTCTCCCTCTACTTCGACCACTCCCAAAAGGTCTCCAGGGTGCCACTGTGTCGAGATGTTTTCGTCGTAGGTGGAAGCGTTCGGGTCCTCGTAACGGTTGGCCACCCTCCCTTTTCCCTGTCCGGGGCCGCCCATACCCCCGCCGCCCTTACTTCCTCCCACCAATCCATCGGCTCCCCCCACCATCGACAACCCCATCCCTTTCCCGTTACAGGTTGAACACTCGGTCCCGCTACAAACCTTTCCGCAGGATTTGCATTGAGAAAGACCCTCGCAGAGCCCGAGTTTGGCAAGGTCAATGTCCTGAAGGAGGCCATCGATATCTTGGATCTGGCTTGAAAGCCGCTCTAGGTCATCCAGTTTTGAGGAGGCCTGTGCGAGAGCCTCTTGGAGTTTCTTCATCTGCTCAGGCGAGAGATTTCTTCCTTTTCCGGAACCGCTCTTCGATTCCTTCAAGGCATCCAAGGCCTCCTCAAGTGACTTCTGAAGGTCGGGGTTCCCTTCCAGCGCTTTCGACAAGGACTCAAGTTCGGATCCCAGTTGTTCCAGTTCCGCTGAGGAGAGGCTCCCCTCAGCCATCTCTTGGGCCAGACTCTTAAGACCCTGGGCTGCCTCCGAATATTTTCCTTCGGAAAGGGATTCGCGCATTTCTTTCGTGAACTTTTGTTGTTCAAGGTCTTTAGACAATTGAGACTTGGCTTGATTCAATTGAGCCAGACGTTCCTTTTTGTTCTCGAGTTTTCTTTGTTCATTGGAAAGTTCGGATAGAGCCTCTTTCTGGGTCATCTTTTCCTTTTCCAACTTCTGTGCGAGTTCCGAGAGAGGCTGGCGAAGTTCCGCGATTCCGGTAGCGGGTTGGATGTCCTCTTTCTCGCCAACCATCGGGGTCTCTTTCTTAAGAATTTTCGCGACTTCCTCTGCTTTCTCCTTTTCGAGGATTTCTTCTTTTAACTCCTTTTTCGCCGGCAGTTTGGCTTCGCTCTTAGGGATGGGAGGCAACCAAAGACAGATCGCGGCAAAAAGAATTAAAGGAACGAATATGGCTGGCGATTTTTTCGGAAGTTCAATCGGAAAGCGTTCGCGCACTCGTATATGATCAGCGGTATGCTTGGCATCGGCCTGGAGGAGATGCACCATGGGATTGCTCTGTGAACGAAGCGCCCAAGCGCTGGAAATTCTTTCATATAGCCCAAAACGTTCATCGACTTCGAGCGAAGCTGTGGTATCATCGATACCAGCGAGATAAACTCGAATCAGAGCATAGGGGATGGAAAGAACCAGTCCCCACATGAGGAGAAACGGATTCCAAGCGAGGTCCATTAATCGGATCGCGATAGCTGGAATAATGAGTAGTCCGGCAAGGACCAAAATTCCTTGGACGAGCGATCTTAGAAACAAGTTCACCCTCATACGAATTTTGGCTTGATGAATCGATTTTAGGATGGGAGACATTTTCTTGAGTTTCTCCTTGGGTTCGTTCTCGCATGGAAAATCAAACGCACCTAGTGATAGGTTATCGCTGTAAGACAAAGGGGTCAACTTCTCGATGATAAAAAAATGCAATATTCCACTATTGTTTCTCTCCATTCTAGCAATCGGAGTTCCCGCTTTCTCCCAGGGGCGAGGGAATATTGACGACGTCGTGGATTTTTCCACCTTCAAGCAGTTGGAAACTCATTTCATGTTCACTGAGGGGCCCGTCTGGAACCCCGCGGGTTACCTCCTCTTCAGCGACATTCCTCAGAACAAGATCTTTAAATGGGAGGAAGGCAATGAAAGCGTTGTTTTTAGAGATCCGAGCCACAATTCCAATGGCCTCACCTATGACCGCGAAGGTCGACTTTTGGCCTGCGAACACAACACAAGACGAGTCACACGTACCTTAAAGGATGGGAATACCGAAGTCCTCGCGGAGGAGTTCGAAGGGAAGAGGCTGAATAGCCCCAACGACCTTGTAGTGGCCGCGAACGGCGCCATCTATTTCACCGATCCCCCTTACGGAGTCAAAGCGGAGGCACGCGAACTCGATTTTCAAGGTGTTTACCGAATCGATCCTGAGGGAAATCTTCACCTCGAACATAAAGGTTTCAAGAAACCCAATGGGATCGGCCTCTCCCCCGATGGCAAAACCCTTTATGTCGCTGACACCGAAGAGACTCTCTACTCGTTTCCTGTTAATGGCGACGGCACATTGGGGGACCCCAAGCCATTTGAGAATCCTCGCTTGGAGGGGGGCGATGGGTTAAGCGTCGATAAGGAAGGCACCATTTGG
>JAJDBZ010000620.1 GCA_029261095.1 Candidatus Omnitrophota bacterium
GTGTTGTGACCGCCAGACTTTGACATCAGCCGGGCAGTCCGGCTGCAACCAGGGTGTGGCGCCTGCGGGGAAATCCAGATCGTTGATGATGACCTCATCGCCCTCCTTCAACCGCAAAGCCAATGCCGCCAGATTAAAAGCCTCCGAGGAACACGAGCAAATAGTCACTTCGTCAGAGGTCAACCCGAACATCTCCCCCACCAGTCCTTTGGCCTTTTCCCATTTGGCGAAATGTTTATCCCGTCCATCCATCCCCAAGAGTTTGTCATTGAAATACTCATTCAAGGATTCACCCACCACGCGCGGTGGGATACCTTCGGCCGCGGTATTCAGATAAGTCATCCCGGAAAGACCTGGGAAATCTCTCAGTCGGGTAGTCTCTTCAAGCATCAATTAGTCCTCGGCATTTTCGTCGTGGATTTCATTCAAAAGTTGTCCCCCAGAGGATAGTGGAATGTGTTACGATGCCCACCCTGAGCATCATTGAAATCTTAGTTGAATGGATGGGTTCCGCAAGCAATGACATCGGTTGATCGCGCAGCTCTTAGATTCTTCCTGGTTCTCATTCTCTTGGTCGACTTCGATGTTTGGGCGAATGAGCGAGAGAAATCACCCAATGTGATTGTCATCATGACCGACAATCACGGCGCCTGGACTCTGGGCTGTTATGGGAACCCGGATATCCGCACACCTCACATCGACCGTCTCTCCGAAGAAGGCGTTCGGTTTACCCGGTGCTACAGTGTCAACGCTGTCTGTTCGCCGACTCGGGCTTCCTTCCTGACCGGACTCCTCCCCTGTCAGCATGGGGTCCACTGCTTTTTGCATCGTGAACCTCTTCAGGTGGGTCCGAATGCCGCTAATACTCTACAGGAATTGAAAAGTCTCCCGGAGATACTTTCTGACGCCGGATACAAGTGCGGGTTGGTCGGCAAATGGCATCTGGGAAAGAACCTTGAGCCTCAGGAGGGGTTTTCCGATTGGATCACCATGCCTCACGGGGCCACCGCACGGTTCTACGATGCCGAGATTATTGAGAATGGGGAGATCAAGAAATATCCTGGGTACCTGACCGACCTTTGGACAGAGAGAGCCGTCCAGTTTGTGGAAGCGAATGCCGAAAAACCATTCTTCCTCTTCCTTTCCTACAATGGCCCCTATGGGCTTGGCGGCCACCTCGGCCGAGAAGGAAGAAACCGTCACGCGGCTTATTACTCCGACCATGATCTCCCTTCATTCCCACGGTTGCCCCCACACCCCTGGCTTATCAACAACCGGAATTTCATCAACAACCCGGTTTCCATCCGCAGGTTTGCCACAGAGCTGAGCGGTGTCGATGACGGTGTTGGAGAGATCCTCGCCACCCTCGACCGTCTTCAACTGGAAGAGGACACCCTCATCTTGTTCACCGCCGACCAAGGCTGGCTGGGTGGTCAGGGTGGTTTCTGGGGGATGGGGGACCACACCAGGCCCATCACCGCTTACGATGGCATGCTTCAGGTTCCATTGATCTTCCGCCATCCAGGTGGGATCTCTTCAGGTGTCACCCAGGAATTGATGACTTCGACCTACGATCTCATGCCCACGCTTCTTTCTTATTTGGGCCTCGGCGAACAGATGCCGAAGCAGCCGAAATCTCCCGGACGAGATTTTTCCGAGGCCCTCCGCGGCGAGAAGATTCCTTGGAAAGAAGAAGTCTTTTATGAATTCGAGAACACAAGGGCGATTCGGACCGAAGATTGGAAATACATTGAAAGAACGCCCTATGGCCCGAACGAACTCTATCATCTATCAGAGGACCCGGGTGAGCAGGTTGATCTGATCCACGAATCAACCGCTAGAGAGCCAAAGAAGGAATTGACCTCGCGTCTTCATACCTTCTTTAACGAATACGCAGCCCCGCGATACGATCTTTGGAACGGGGGCGGTTCCAAAACCAAATCCCTTGTTTATCAAGCCGAGGTGATACCCCCGCCTTACGAAAATTGAGTTCCATCAATGATTCAGCGGTGGGGAATGGAGGTGCGCACATGAGTATCTGTCGACGTCAAATCCTCAAAGGAGCCTGTGGTTCGGCGGCGCTATCCTTCCTGGGTGGAGCCTCGGTTTGTCAGACTGTGTCCACGGTCTCAGATGTCGAAAAGGCACTCCAGAAACCAGTCCTTGATCTGTCTCAAATAAAATCTTCGGTCATCATCGATTCGGTTGAGCTTCTCAAAAAAGACGGGGAATACTTCGTCCGAGTCCGATCGAAAGACGGGGCCGAAGGAATCTCTGTTTCCAATGGCCGAGCCCCAGTCTTTCACCCCATCTTCAACCAATTGGTCGCGCCCTTCTTCATTGGAAAGGATGCCCGCAAGATCGAAACGTTGTTGTTCGATCTCTATCGTCATCGAAGCAATTACAAACTCCAAGGCCTGGCATTCTGGTGCGCCCAGGCGTGGGTAGAATTCGCGATTCTGGATATGTTGGGCAGGATCGCCAACAAATCGATGGGAGAACTCTTTGGGCCCATCATCCGAAAAGAAGTCCCCTTCTATGTGGCCAGCGGAAGGCGTGACACAACCCCCCAACAAGAGGTGGAGTACCTAAAGGGACTCATCGAAGAAACGGATGCCAAAGCGATCAAGTTCAGGATAGGCGGGCGGATGAGTCGGAATGAGGACGCGCTGCCCGGTCGAACGGAGAAATTGATTCCACTGGTGCGTGCGAAACTTGGGGACACCATTGCCATTCACGCGGATTCCAACAGCTCCTACGACCCCCCTCACGCAATCGAGGTGGGAAGAATCCTCGAAGATATCGGCGCGGTTTATTTCGAGGAACCCTGTCCATTCGATCACCTCGAGGAAACAAAAGAAGTTACCGATGCACTCACGATCCCAGTCGCGGGGGGCGAACAGGAATTCAGCGAGCGTCGTTTTCAGTGGATGATTGAGAATCGGGGAGTCGATATCGTCCAACCCGATCTCCATTATTACGGAGGAATGATTCGTTCCGCCCGTGTCGCGCAAATGGCGGCGGTTGCGGGAATGCCGACCACAGTGCACATCTCCGGAGGATTCGGGTTCATCTACATGCTGCACTTCGCTTCCTTTACACCCGATATCGGGCAATACCAGGAATACAAAAGAGAGATCGAGGTCTATCGAGATTGGTTCAATCCCGGTCTAAAGATTCATGACGGTAAGCTGATCGTTCCCGAGGGGCCGGGTGTGGGAATCCGGGATGTCGCAGGAGTCCTTAAGGGGGCCGAACTTGTGAACTGAGGGGGACCATTCCGGTGGTCACCCGGAAAGCCTCAGACTCCGGGGAGAGGGACCGCCTTGCCGGTCTCTTTGAAAGTGGGGATGTCCGCTTCCGCTTCGAGCAGGAATTTTCGTAGAACCTTGCTCAATTCTTTAGCCACATCCGGCCGTTGGTCGAAGAGATCCTGGCTTTCGCCGATATCATCGGCGAGGTTGTACAACTCAGTGCGCTGGTCATCGTAGAAATAGATCAATTTCCAGTCTCCGCGACGGATGGCGCTAAAGGGGGGTTGGTCGTAACAGTGGGGATAATGCCAGTAGAGGGGACGGTCCTCATTTCCAACCCTCGCTCCCTTAAGGAGTGGAACAAAACTGACTCCATCGATGGTTCGATCCATCTCAATCCTTTCTTCCATTCCCGCCATTTCGAGAAGGGTGGGGAAGAGGTCTTCGATAATCACCGGTTGCTTGCAGACCGATTCAGATTCTGTCACACCCGGCCACTTCACAATCAAGGGCACCCGAATCCCCCCTTCGTAGGCTTTGAGTTTGTGACCGCGGAGGGGCTTGTTGAGCGGAGCCTGTTTCGGGGCTCCATTGTCGGTCATGAAAAGGACGATTGTGTTGTCCTCGATACCCAGTCGATTGATGTTAGACAAGATATCTCCAAGCGACTTGTCCATCCCCTCGATCATGGAGGCATAAGTGGCCTCGAACTCGCTTAGTCCTTCATCCCTATACTTTTGATAGTAGCGTTCATCTTTCTCCCAGGGTGCGTGAATAGCGTAATGAGACATGTAAAGGAAGAAGGGCTTCTCCTCGGAAACCGCCTCCTCCATCGCTCGATTCGCCTCCACGGTCAATGCCTCGGTCAAATAGAGATCGCTTCCATGGTACTCCTCTAATCCCGGGACATCCCAGATCCGGTCGCCGCCACGCCAATCGGCGCTGAAATTGTATTTGGCGTAATAACTTCCCGGTCCACCCCCGGCATGTCCAGCGATGTTGTCATCGAACCCAATATTCTTCGGGTCCTCCCCCGCCGTCCCATCGGCTCCAAAGTGTGCTTTCCCGACATGGATGGTCCGATACCCAGCTTCCTGGAGAATCATGGGCAGAGTACGGGCATGAACTGTCCGCTCGACTCCTGCAACCGGACTCAGTCCGTTCACGTTCCAATTCGGCATGGCTAAACTGGGGTGTTCAGGATCGGGCGAAGTGTCCCTTCGCAAAGTCCAGTTAGTCACTCGGTGACGAGCCGCGTTGAGACCGGTCATCAGACTGACCCGGGTCGGCGAGCAGAGGGCGCAAGCATAGGCCTGAGTAAACTTCATCCCCCGATCGGCAAGTCGTTCCATGTTGGGAGTTCGATAGCGGCGATTTAGATCGGTGACTTCAGTGTAAAAGGGTTCCGAAGTGTCCTGCCAGCCCATATCGTCGACAAAGAAGAAAACGATGTTGGGCGGTGCGACCGACCATGATGAGCTCGCGAGGAAACAAATGAATAGAACCGAGTAGCTTCCCCCTTTCACCGTCCCATTCCTGGGATATAGGGCGATCAAGTCAGCACCTCTCTGATGACATTCCCATGCACATCGGTAAGGCGCATGTCGCGACCTCCGAAGCGGAAGGTCAACTTCTCGTGATCGACACCGAGTTGGTGGAGGACTGTCGCGTGAATGTCGTGGATGTCCACACGATCTTTGATGGCGGACATCCCCATTTCGTCGGTTTCACCATAGGTTATCCCCCCACGGACACCCCCACCCGCCATCCAGATGGTGTATCCACTGACATGGTGGTCACGCCCATCGTCGCCGCTCGAATGTGGGGTTCGCCCCATTTCTCCCGCCCACAACACCAGGGTTTCGTCCAGAAGTCCACGAGATTTCAAATCGGTCAACAGCGCTGCGACAGGTTGGTCGGTGATCTGGGCATTCTCCTCATGACGCAGTTTCAATGCGCTGTGTTGATCCCAAGGTGCGTTGTTGTTGTGAGTCAGCGGACAGGTGACTTCGATGAAACGGACCCCCGCTTCCACCATGCGCCGTGCCCGAAGGCATTGGAGTGAATAAAACTTATCGTAATCGTCCGTCCGGTCCACTCCATATAGGTTGAGTGTGGCCTCGCTTTCACCGGACACATCGCACAGATCTGGAACGAGTGATTGCATGTGCGCGGCTGTTTCATAGTTCTTAATGGCTGATTCGATCGCGTCGGACCCACCGCGGGCAGCGGCCACTGCAGAGTCCTGCTCTCTGAGGAAATCGAGTTTGGCGCGTTGCACCTCTTCGGGGTCGGAGGGGACAATGTTATCTACCGGAGTTCCATCCGCACGGACCATCGCGGCCTCATGCGTGGCGGGCAGGAAAGAACTCGCGAAGTTTTGGGAACCCCCGTTTGGGACCCAATCGTTGTTGAGCAGGACGTATCCCGGAAGGTTCTCGTTCTCTGTGCCAAGGCCATATGAAACCCACGACCCCAGACTGGGTGCAGCGCCGATACTGCGACCCGTGTGAAGCAGCAGGTTCTGAGCACCATGAAGGGGTGTCTCGCCCACCACCGAACGAATCACGCACAAATCGTCCGCCACCTTAGCCACATGTGGAAACAGATCGCTGACCCAGAGGCCGGATTCCCCTCTTTGTTTAAATTCCCATAAATGTTTTAGCCACTTGCGGGATGGGCTGATGGCCTGGGACCCCAGATCGTCGCTCCACTCAACGGACTCCCCATGACGCTTTGTCAGTTCTGGCTTCGGGTCGAAGGTATCCACATGTGACACCCCACCGTCCATAAACAGAAAGATAACGTGCTTAGCTTTCGGCGCGAAATGAGGAATCTGTTTGGATGCTTCCGCCATCGCCCATTGGCTGGTTAACCCTCCGAACGCCAACATACCGAATCCCATGCTCGAGCGCTGAAGGAAATCGCGGCGCGATTGGCTGGGAGCATCGCAACCTGGGCACAGCGGGTTTCTGGTTAGCCGACCCGTTGCGGGTTCTCTATTCGACATAGATAAATTCCTTTAGATTGAAAATCGCGTGGGCAACATCCTGCCAAACAGGCTGGCAATCGATGAGTGCATCGACATCGACTCCCCGCAGTTGGGCACACTGGTTTGCCAGTTTCACGAAGCGAGTCGTCTCATCGGGTTGTGGCGGCCGGGCGAATGCGCTGGCGAACATCTGATCGATTCTTTGACTCGCTGACTCCGATCCATCTTCCATCAGCCGCTCGCTCCAACGCTTGGACATTTCGACTACAAAAGGATCGTTAAGCATCGCGAGCGCCTGGTTGGGCACATTGGTCGTGTCTCGTTTCCCAGTAGTCAGTTTGGGAATGGGTTGATTAAACACCGCCAGAAACCTTGATGGTTCCATGAGGGTCATTTTGATGTAGAGGCTTCGGCGTCCGTTTCCATCGACAGGCCCACTGTATAATCGCTTGGCGGGGTCTTCGGCCACTCGGAAGGGATTGATGGGGGGACCGTATAAGGAGTCATCCAGGTGTCCCGATACTGCGAGAACTGCGTCACGTATCGACTCTGCTTCGAGCCGGCGCATTGGCATGTAGTGCAAAAAGCGGTTTTCGGGGTCGACCTCCAGAGAGACTTCGCAGGGTATGCTGCTCTGCCTCCAGGTTGCAGAAGTCACAATGAGCCTGATCAATTTCTTAACTGACCACCCGTCCTCCATGAAACGGTTCGCGAGCCAATCGAGAAGTTCGGGGTGGGAAGGTGTTTCGCCCAGATGACCGAAATCGTCGACCGTTCTAACAAGGCCGGACCCAAACAGATAGTGCCACACTCGATTGACGAAGACTCGAGCGGTCAGGGGGTTCGCTTCGCTTGCAATGTCGCGCGCCCATTCGAGACGGCCACTCGATCGTTCATATACCCGAGAACCAGGACCACCCAGGAATCGGATGTTTCCGCGCGGGACCTCATCTCCAAAGGTCGTGTAAGATCCACGTACAGCGATCCGTTCGTTTTCACCTTCGTTCCAGTCTTCCACCGTGCCAATCACACGATCAGGTCGTAACTCTTCTTCCGTTCTACGATATTTCTCTACCCACTTTGAAAGTTTTGGAAGGGATTCAGGATCATTGGGCAACCACTTGGCTCGGAGCAATTCATTGATGAGTCTGATGTCTTCACCGTCACAATTTCCATCGATCCAATTATCGAGCGCTCCCTCTCCTAATTTGGCGAACCGGGCTGCCAGTTCCTCGGACGACTCGGGAACGGAGGCGTCCGAAAACAGTGGGACAAAACGTTCCAACTCATCTGTGGGAGGATGGCTCTCTGGGTGCTGGTAGACGTGTGTTATCCCGAACCATGAGCGCTCGTCCTGTTCCTCCTCTTCCGAAGAACCGCCATATTTTGTCCGTGGCGGGAAATAATTGTTGAGAGACTTTGTCACCATTTCCAGGTAAACCCGACGGCGCTTCTGATCCGGACCTCCAGCCAGTGCTCGGAGGTGGCCCGTATCGAGGGTTAGCCAACCCGGGGCTTCTTGATTGAAGAATTTCATCCGTTCACTATGAAGAGCGTTGTCCACCACCAGCGACTGTCCTGAGAACTTGCCCCCCGCGTACCCCACCGAGATGACCGGAGGAGAATCCCTCGAGAAAAGTGGGCTCCTTACCGCCCCCGCCAACCTCTGAGACCAAACATGCGTCCACCGCCCTGCCGGTAGAATCTGGAAGACAATCTCATCCGTGGAATCCGATACAACCATCTCCCCATCTTCCACCAAGCC
>JAJDBZ010000063.1 GCA_029261095.1 Candidatus Omnitrophota bacterium
GTATCGATAGGCAATACCACCGTTGTCAGTGATCCCCACCCCAGGTTGGTTGAACGAGTACCCGACCGAGGTCAGGCGGTAGAGGTCGTCATAAGAAAAACTCTGCGTGTTCCTGAGGGGATCTTGCGAGGCGCGGACCGATCCCGGCCGGCCATCAGTGATCCGAAGCATGTTGGACTTGGCGTCCAGGCCATAGTCGTAATCGATTTTGGGTTGATCGGGCGATGTGATTGGAAAAGCGGTCAGTGAACGGAGACGAAGGCGTGGGTCGTATTCGTTTTCGGTAGCAATCCCGTTCCCAAAAACTCGGCGTTTCATCTGACCCGAGGGGTGGTAATCGAAACTTCTAATGATTTCGGGAACACCCGAGGCGTTCATCGTGGCGCCGCCCACAATCGATTCGAGAAGGCTGCGCGGGTTGTATTCGAATTGGACTCTGTCCCCATCCGGATAGGTCATCTCGGTCATCCGGTTGAGGGCATCGTAAAACATCTCCGAATAGTAACGCAGGGTTTGTCCCGACACCGGATCTGGGATTCGTTTGAGCGTCGATTGGATCCGGCCTCGCTCGTCGTAAGAAAGAATCTTTTCCCCGGAGAGATCGACATAGGCGACAGGGCGTCCCCTCCCATTTCTCGGTTGTCCATGCGGCGCGAAGAGATCGACGAAGGGCGGAATGAGTCCATCGTGGAGGGTGAGTACATCCGGACGGTTCGTTTCACTCAATGGCTGGTTCGGATCGTAGGCGTGGTTGAACGAATTGGGATCGCCCTCATCGAGGTAATCCTCGGTCACCACCCGGTTGAGGCCATCGTAGGTGGTGCGAATCGTTTGCCCCTCGGCGTCGGTCTGCTCGATCACCTTGGAGGCATCGTTGTATACGAATGTCATCGTCCCTCGGTCGGGGTCGTTGTAGAAAAGGACACGGCCCATCCCGTCATAGCGCGACCATCGGACGTTCCCTTGGGAGTCCCGCGAGGAGACCATGTTGTTCATGAGGTCGTAGTCGTAGTGGGTCGACCAGGTGTTCATGAATGCGGACTGTGTCCCGTCATCGTTGAGGCGGGTCATTTCTTGGACCTCGATCAACCGATCCAATCCATCGGTCATCTCGACCGATGGGGTGTTCACATGCGGCGAGTTGGGATTCGTGTCCTCTTCGTCGTAGTACCAGGTTTCGTAGGGGTGGTGCTGGGTGACACCCAAGGTCCTTGTCCCATCGAACACCTCCGAGGGATTAACGATTTCGGTTGGGCGACCGGTTGCGTCGAGATGATTCTCCTTGCGGTCCGTGTCGGCGACCGATCCCCCATCCGATCGGATTCCACCTTCACCGGCTGGATGGAGGTCGGAGTTGTTCCGATAATAGGGTTGGTAGATCGCCCATTCCGATCCGCGAAGGTTGTACAGCCTCGCGTCCTGAACCACCCAACACCCCGGCTCCTCGTCCTCCTCCAACTTCATCAGATCCTGGCCGTGACCGCTTTGGTAGACGATGCTGTCCACCGTGTTGTAGGAGAGCGAGTCGGAAACATCCTCCCGTTCGCGGCTTTCCACTCGGTTCGCAACCGGCGGCGAGGAACCTTGCGGAGACCCCGTCACCAGTTGTCCCGCCTCGTCGTATTCGTAGATCAGGTTCCGATGGCTATCGCCGGGTCGGTAAGAGTAAGCCTCGGTGGGTCGATCGGGGTTGTCGCCTGGGAGTATCTTTTTGACGATGCGGGAGAAAGCATCGAATTCGAAGCGGGTGTCGTTGCCGTTGTAATCGGTCATGCGGGTGACCACCCCGAACCCAGGGTCGTACTCCGCGCCGGTGACCAAATCGCTCTTTCCCTCGCCAAGAACAAAACGTTCCTCGACCGGGTAGACATGACGCTCCTCGTCGAACCGAACGATCTGAATGTGCCCATCGTTATCGGGGAGCGGGTTGGCGGTTTCCGGAGCGTCGGCGATGGGGAGGAGTTCAATATCCTCGATTCGAGCCAGCGGATCGATCACCGCGATGGCGTTCCCATGGATGTCATGCGCGCTCCGGCTGTTGACAATCGAAGTGCCCGCCGCGAGTCGGGGATCCCCCAGTCGGTCGATCGTGCTCTCCGCATAGGTGTCGATGGCTGGGAGCGACGTGGGGTCCTCGGTCAAGATCGCTTCCTCACGCTTCACCAATCCCCGATCTCCAACCTCCCCAAGGGGAAGGCCGACAAATTCATCGCCATCGTAGTACATTCTCGATTCGGAAACGAAGACGCCATCCTCATCCTCGACGCGTTGGACAGCGGGGAATCGGATCAGCCAATTGACCAGCGCCGATCCGGACAGGGCATAGACCGTGTGTGTCACGATTTCATCGTCCATGAACGATAGGTTTTCGGGCGTGTTGGGATCGATCAAACCGTGATTGACTTCGCGAATAACGTTCCCGTAGTTGTCGTACTCCGTCTTGCTACGAGTCACTTTCGGATCTCGGGCGGGATACGGTATAGGACTCCCACCGAAGAGGTCGGACAGGAGATCATTCGCCTCGATCGTCTCTGTCTCGGTGGTTTCGTTGAAAGCGAAGGTGACCGACTTCTCTTGAAGCGAAAAGATTGGAGGAGTGTTTGGTTCATCCGCGAAACGGCCCGGAGGGTTGTCCACATCGACATGACGATAGAGGCGTCGAACTTTCCAATCGGTGTGGACCCTCGAATAGACATACTTGTCGGGGGAGCAGCGCATCGCTTCCGGACCGAAGGGATTGGCGGCAGCAGCCTCCGCCGCGTTCCGTGCGCAGGCGAAGAACCCGGCTTCCTCCGCCGAGGGGGCGTTTAGGATGGCGCCGTCGACTTCCTCGACAAAGACTTCGTTTCCTTTCAGCGCCTCTTCCTCATACCCCCCACGATCGCGGCCGCTTTGAATGACCTCGCCGCCGGTGCCCGAATCCTCGTCGGTAGCCATCGGCCCGGCGTACCCCTCGGGGTAATCGTCGTTGTCGATGCCGTCCGGACCGCCCGTGAGAAACCGGTGTCTCATCACCGAAGTGGGCGCGGGGGCCGTCCCCGTCCCGCCAACTGTCTGCCCCGTCTCCGGATCGTAATCGTCTCCCCGCATGATCTGTTCGGCGAAGGAGAAACCGCGAAACTCTTTTTCGATGACATCGTAGAAACCGTCGAAATAATTCGTGTCCATGTGGTACTCATCGGGGGCGCCATCGGTGTTGAGATCGAGGCCGATGCTGGTAGTGGTCCTCGCCACGACTAAGACTGGAGTGGGGAGTTTGGTTGTCCAGGGATGCCCCGCTTCGAGAGCCGCGAGATAATCTTCGGTGCTCGATTTGTATTCGATGAGAGTTCGTCGACCGATCCCATTATCGATCACCTGGAGGAGGTTGGGTTTCAGATCGCCGACGAAGTCGAAAGAAGAAAAAGTAGGTGTCCCTTTCGGGATCGATTCTTTGGGAAGTGCGGAATTATCCCAGAAAAGATCCGGCGTCCCGTTGCCATTGACATCGAGCATCCGCAGAACCGTCAGTCCTTTCGTAAAGGGGGGCGCGTCGGTGCGGATGATCGGATCACTCCACTCATCCCCGCCGGTGTTGATCCAAAAGGTGAGTTGGAACGCATCGACACGAACGAGGTCGGTGAGACCATCGGCGTTCACATCCATAAAACGGAAATCGTCGGCTTGGGCTCCCGAGGCGAGGAGGCGTTCGGTCGATTTTCGGCTCGCCCAGTTCCCGCCGTTCCTGTTGGGCCAGTAGTCGATCCAAATTTCCTGACCGATCACCGCGAGAGTGACCCAATCGAGGAGACGGTCGCCGTTGAGGTCGGCGAGATCGGCGAAACGGATCATCGGATTCGGACTGTCGAATTTTGCCTCGTCGGCGACCCAATCGGCCGGGAGACTTTGCCCGCCGGAAAAGACGGTCACACTTTCAAAGGTTCCAACGCCATTTCCGGATGAGGGGCGATTGTAAATGTACTCTACTCCGCCGGTCCCATCGCCGAAATCGAAGGGACGCATCACATCGATCCGTTTGTCGAAATCGAGATCGAGGGTCCGGATGCTCGGGTCGGAGATGTCGAGGTTGCCGAAATCCGAAGTCCCAGTCTCATCGGCGAAGGTCGCCTCGGGTCCCCACTTGAGGACCTCGCTCTCGTCCAGGGTGTAGGGCGATCTGAAATCGTTAAGGTTTCGGTGCATGAGGATTCGATCGCCGGCCGCCCCTTTCTCGAAGAGATCGGCGATCCCATCGGCGTCGAGATCTGCGACTGTGAGATTGGGCATGTCCAACCGTTTGCCATCCGCCTGGCTCGTTTCGAACAGGACCTCGCCGCTGAACTTTCCATTGCCTCGATTGAGATAGGCGAACCATGCGCTCTCCCCGCTAGCGATGAAATCGTCGAGACCATCCGAATTGATATCGATCACCGTCGTCCGATCCGCCGCAAACCGGAGGAAGTTAAAACCGCCGTTAACTGTTTGGAATGCCGGTTTCTCAAAAACAATCTTTGATCCGAAACCCGCCTTCGAGGTGTCGGTCGCTGAGACTGTCTCGGTGTGAAATTGGCTATACGCGAAACGAAGGGGAGGAAGGTAATCCGTGTCAGTCCCCAGGTTTCCATATTGAGTGACCGTATGAAGAAGATTGAACACGAGGGGGACATCGTTGGGTCCCGAAAGAGTGAGATCGGGATGCGGATCGTAGCCAAGTTCGTAGCGGCGGACCAGATTGCCGTCGGTGAACACTGAAATGTCACGCAACAACTTTGAGGTACGCATCTCAAACCCCGCGCGGTAATCGCTGAAGACATCTGTCCGGTTCTCCGGGTAATCCGCCGAGCCGGAGTAGGCGAAAACAATTCGATGGTGGATGCTTTCACTCGCTTTGGCGTACTCGACCATCACCGGATAAAGGACTCCGGTCGATTCGGGTTCGAAGCCTGCGTACTGATAGTTGATGACATTGCCATTCACATCCGTGTGTGAGGCGAGTTTCCATTGGTAGGTGTCGGTGAATGAACTTGGATCGCCTCCAGTCCTGGTGATCCGAGAATTGGTGGATGTCCCAAACCGAAAGACGCTTCCATCGGGGAGTGTCCCGATCCATGAATCGATGGGCCCCGCCTCGGCGGCGGAGGCTTTTTCAAATCGAATAAACTCGATTTCGTTTTCGCAACGGTAGGTCCCATCGCTCAGGGGAACCAACTCCTCGCCGCCAAAGAGAAAAGTGTCTTCGGAAGCGGGTTCGATGTTGGCGGCGGTATAAGCCGGCAGCCCCTTGTCGGTCTGACGCATGATCGAAGGGAAATCCATCGACCATCCGATCCCCAAACAACCATTCCCCGAGCCGCCGTTGTAGGAGAGCGAGACCGAGGGTTCATGACCGGCGACCCCCGGCGGGACCTCGATGTCGACAGGGAAACTCGCGGTCCCTGTGTTCAGCTGCGGTTCGAAAGAAGGGCCGAGACCCTCAATCGATCCGGGACCCGAAGGTAGGGAGATCGCGGACGGACTGACCCCGGATTTGTCCTGGGCCGCGAGGGGGACCGAGAAGAGGATGAGAAGAAAAGTGAGAGATCTTTGCATTGAATGTTGATTTCGTTGTAGGGCGGATTAGCGGATGCGTAATCCGCCACTCCGCGACACCTTCAATTCTCCGGATTGTCCAAGTCCGCGACGGGTTCAAACCGCGTCGCTACACAAAGAGGCGTCCGTTGAAACGGACTCAACCCCGTCGAGGTCGTCATGGTCAATCCAGCGTCCAACCCCCATCGTCATCCAACACCTCCAAATGTGTCATTCCGACGATTGGAGGAATCTGATTGGAGAGATCCATTCCATCGTTCTCCCCACTCTTCAAAAGGTCGGTGTCCGTTTTTACGGACGGCTCTCGGCGTAGCCACGGAATTGATTCCGTGGCGGGGTGGATCGGTTCCGAATATTTCCAATCGATGGACCGACCGACGGTTTACGTTCGATTCAACCGGATGGTGCGACATGGCGGATGACGCATCCGCTAATCCGCCCTACAACAGCGCATCACTGCCAAACAAACTCCGTTGGGTTGCCATGGAAATACTTGAACGTGATTTTAATGTCGCGGAGTTTGGTGATATTCACTCCAAAGTTCTTCGGTTGAGTCGGGTCGAGTTCGATCTGCCATTGGGTCGCCGCCAAGGGGCGCGCGGAGGTGTTTTGGACTCCACCCGCGAGTTCCTGCCCGCGCTCGTAGGTTTCGCCTTGTTGCTCGCGGCCATTGACACGCGAAGGGATCTCGGCGCGGAAGACCGAGCGTTCCGGACGGTCGGCGGCGGGGACCGAGAGTTTCGAGATCATCCGTTCCTCGAGGTTCCGAGTCGAATCGAAGAAAGTTTGGTTGCTGACAATACCCGCCTGAGTCAGGAAGTAAGTGCAATCGGGTCCGTTGACATACCCCTGATCCGCTTCGGTGTCGATGGTGACCGCGGCGACCCTGAGATTCCAGCGGTTACTAAATGGAAGCAGTGGCTGAACCGGTTCATTCGGAATCTCGAGGTTGAGTCCAAAGGTGAGTCCGAACCCGGGCGTCGGCGCCTGTTGCGGGTTTTGAATCAGATTGGATTGCAGGAACTCTCGGAAGAGCTCGATACGGTCGTTTAGGTTTCTTGGGTTGTTGTTGTCGCCGACCAATCCGAGAACATCGTCGCGCATCGAAATCGGTCGATTGACAAAGGCGAGCGGATTACGGTTGGGACCACGCACAGAGATACCGTTGGTGCCGACCGATCGGAGCTTCGTGTCCCAGGCCTCCAGAGCATTATAGAAATCGTTGGCCTCATCGGCGGTCTGGATACCGAACAAATCTTCGGGTTGGGTGA
>JAJDBZ010000621.1 GCA_029261095.1 Candidatus Omnitrophota bacterium
GGGTAGCGAGATATGCTCTGGGGCGAGGCCCACTTCTTGTTGCTTGTGGATGACCTCTAATCGCTGGACATAAATCAACGAGACGAGGAAAAGGAATCCCAGTATCGAGATGATGGTTTTCTTTGCGTTTAACGTCATGCTGCCTGCCTCCGATAGTTGGGCAACGAATCTCGGAATCCGCTGCGCATCACAACCGTCTGTTAATAACAGACTTTCATTTCGATGCTCGAACCAGGGCGCTCGTCACAAATTAGTGAGCGACGGACGCTTCCCAAACAGTGAGACCGATAATCGTGAGGACCGCGATGATTCCGATCCACACGCTGAGTTCGCTGTTCTTGTTCTTTCTCCGGAAAAGAGCGTCGATAAAGGGCCAGATAAACATGAGGAAAACGATGAACCCCATGCTCAAGATGGCGAACGTACCGGAGAAAAGTTTTAGCCACCGGAAGGTGACATAAAAGTACCATTCAGGTTTGATGACCTCGGGAGTAATCAGCGGATTGGCGCGCGCACCCATCATAGCTGGGAAGATGCACGCGAGGGTGCTAAGTAAGATCATGAGCACGAGACCCATGATGATTTCTGTGTATAAATGATCGGGAAAGAAACTGAATGTCTTCTTCTCAGTCCCCCGCTCATCCTCGAATTCGAATTCGGTGACTCCCTGAAGACGGATTAGGGTCAGGTGCGTCATGATCAGTAAAACCATGGTCGTGGGGAGGACCGCGCCATGAAGAATGAAAAATCGAGAGAGAGTCTGCTGGTTGTAGGTATCCCCACCAAGCATGACGCTCTTTAAAAAGGGGCCGACCACGGGGACGCTATCTGTGATGTTGGCTCCGACAGTGGCCCCCCAATAACTCAGTTGTTCATAGACCAAGCTGTAGCCGGTGAAACCAGTGACGAGGGTACACCCCAACAAGAACATACCGATCATCCAATTGAGTTCCCTCGGTTTTCGGTAGGCTCCGGTGAAATAGACTCGCATTTGGTGAAGAATGACCGCCGCGACCATCAGAGTCGCCGCCCATTTGTGGACACTGCGAATGTACCAGCCGAAGGATGCTTGTTCAGTGATGTACCGAACCGACTCATAGGCCGTCGAGGGAGAGGGTTGGTAGTAAATGGCAAGAAGGATTCCAGTAAAAATCTGGACCACAAAGAGATAGGCGGGAGTCCCCCCCAAACAGAACCACCACCGTTTCAGGTGATTTGGCACCGGCTCGTTGGTCATCTCCTTGAGATCGTCGCCACTGACTGGGATCCGGTCTGTAAACCACTGACTCACCGTTCCCATGTCACGCCACCCCCGGTTTTCGCGGATTCAGGCAATCGTCATGGCCCGGGTCTCCAGCAAACTGGGTTTTTTCGGATGTTGATATCTTTCCTGAGTCCGCAATCGTCTCAACCGGGACTTCCATGAAGAGCAGATTGTTTTCCACTTTAAGACTGTATTGGGGAAGAGATTGCCCTGCTTCGCCGGGAGGCCCACCCGTCGCTCTACCGGTTGGATCGAAAATGCCATTGTGGCAGGGGCAGAAGAAGCGGTCGTTCTGGGGTTCCCAATGAACCTTACACCCCAAATGGGGACAAGTGCTCGAGAGAGCGATGAAATCCTCAACCTCGCCCGATCTCCCCTGTCGGGTCACTGTGACAGTTGCCCCTACAGGAGTGGTGTAAGCCATCGAGTCCCCTTCCTTCATGGAATCGAGGTCTGTAACAAAGAACCAGGCTGTTTTTGTGGGGTGGGCTGGATAAAGAAATCGACCGGCGACTCCAGCAAAAGTCCCGTACCCAGCGGCAAGACCACCTGTCATGGCTACGGAGGTGGCCCCGGTGAGGAAGGAACGCCGTTCTGAAGACTTCTCGATTTGATCGTCACCCAAGGGATCCTGCCCCATGCAACCGCCTCCTAATCTGAGATATATTCCTAAATCTGGTTCGTGAATGCGAGTTTAGCAAGGAAAACTCATATGTCAAGTATTCAGGTAATTGATATCCTTATTATCAGATGAGATTTTCTTAGCACTGAATTGTGGGTCAAACTCGCGCTATTGGAGGCCAAATAATGCACCGTTCCCCGGGAGGATTTAATTTCATATAATCCCGGGACCTTGAACAAATTTGGAGGGGCAATGTGTCGTTTTTAGAGGATGTGCACTCGCTAGTTCATCAGCAACAGAATCCGCAGCCAGAGTTCTTGGCAAGTTATCATCGGCTTCTGGAGATGAATGGAGCGCTTTCCTGGAAGGACACGGTCCAGGCGATCCGGTTGCTGATTCTCGGAACTCCAACAGAGGAGGATCGCCTTGAGTTTCTCCGCGAACTGAGCCCTGATCGAGCGGTGGGCGAGATGTTGGCAGCCGCCGCAGCCGTCTTACGCGAACTGGCTCCGAATGTTCCAACCGAATCGAAACCCTTGTTCGATTGCTGTGGCACAGGGGGAGACAAACTCGGTTTGTTCAATATTTCGACTTTGGCGGGATTAACCCTCGGCGCCTGCGGTGTGGCTGTTGCGAAACACGGGAACAGGGCGATCACCTCAAGTTGTGGTTCCGCGGACATCCTGGAAAGCCTCGCCATCCCGGTCGATCTCTCCCCAGAGGAGGCCGGTAAGGCGATCGACGAACAACAATTTGCCTTCCTATTTGCCCCCCAATACCACTCTGCAACACGGAATGTTCAGCCACTGAGAAAAAAACTTTCCGAAGAGGGGCGTCCCACTCTTTTTAATCTCATCGGCCCCCTTTCAAATCCGGCGAATCCAAGCCATCAACTCGTGGGAGTGTTTCACTCGGATCATGTGAAGAAGATGGCGGAGGCCTTGCTTCTCCTTGGTTTAGAGAACGCATGGGTGGTTTCCGGATCAGTCGATGACAAGAGCTGGATGGATGAAATTTCTCCTTGCGGGCCAACGAAGGTAGTAGAGGTCCGAGACGGTTCTTTAAATGAGTTTGAGTTCCATTTTTCCGAGGTCGGCATCGAGGCGATCGAGATCGAAGCCCTCCGTGGGGGGGATTCGAATCGTAACCTGGAAATCGCAAGAGATGTCTTGGGGGGGAACACAAGTCCTTACCTGGACGCTGTCGCCCTTAATGCGGGGGTGTCGCTCTATGTGGCCGAGGTGTCGGGATCTCCCGCCGAAGGTTATGAACAAGCGAAAGAAAGCCTCGTTTCGGGGAAGGTAGGGGGGTATGTGAAATCTCTTGCAAAAGGCGAGCAGGTGGGAAACTGATGATACCCAGCAAATCAGGGGGCCCGAATCGTTACTGGAGTGACCCGATCTGAAATCCAATCAGGATCTTCAGGTTTGGGAACCCGGATTGTCCCATTTTCCCGGCACGAACAGTCGGAAAGAAGCGCAGGAGAGAAGACCATGAACGACGAAACCAAAAAAATCGAGGCCATCGAGGCGGTCATCCGCTGGCATTTGCCCGAAACTTTAAAGCTCGCGCAGTCGGATGAGACTCCTCCGAGTACCGATGAACTCCTCGACCTAATCGAGGGGCGTCTGGATGCCACCGAGCGTGAAAACCTGCTCGAAAAACTGGCGGTCCATCAGGACGCCATGGACCAACTCTCGGACATGCTGCATGGCTTGGCGATCGAGGAGTCGACTGTTCCGAAGATCGAAAGCAAGGCGACTGTCTTCTCCTCCGCAGTGGAGGCGCTTCGAGATTGGGTCCAGGGACTCTCCTTTGTCATGGAACCCGCCGAGGTGGCGGCTTATGAAGCGAACAATCAAGACTGCCCGAGCCTGGATGCGATGGAGCAGGCCTTTGGCGATCGGATTGGGGAGATTCTCGATCTGATCGAACGTGGAGATGAAATGGCTCGAGTACTGACTCTCCAAGGAACCGCGATGGAAATCTATCTGGCCTTCCTCAAGGAGGATGGATCCCCCATCTCCCGATTCAGCGAAACCTGGAAGATCGTTTGCGAAGAAACCCTCCCAGGACCAATCGAAGAGTATTTCACTCCCGAGGGGCAGATGGCTTTCGAGAAAGCCTACGAACTGGTTGGGAAGGTCTACCAGAAAGCGATTGAACTCGACCCCTCAGATGCGGACCCCTATGTTGGGCTCGCCCGAATCAATATGAAACTCGGGGTCCCGAACATTGCTCGAAAGAACTTGGACCGCGCGACCGCGCTCTCCCCCAGTCATGTAGATGCCTTAAGACTGAGATCGCGGATGATGAATTGAAGGAATCGTTAGTAAGAACAGTTTGAGACCCCTGCTTGCCTTGGTGAACTCGTCCAAATTGTAAAGTCTTCCCTATGTTAACTTCACTCGTTCAGTTTGTTTTTTGAATATGTATTGGCGGATCCGCTTCCGGGCGCTCTCGGGTAGACCGACAAACTCTGCCCCCAACCGGTTGGGATGATCGGATTCCTGATCAACGGAATAACTGATGCGGATTGGGATGTCTTCCATCTCGAGGACCTCTTTCAAGAGAGGCGAATTAAGGAGCAAAATCTTCCCGACCGGAAGTCGCGACTCGGAAACAAGCGCCATTCCACCTTCGGAGATGTCAACGATTTCGAGGGGCACTTCAATTGTTGCCTCCGCGACTTCGCTGAGCCGTACGAATTCCCGGTTCTCCCTAAACTCGACTCTTCCCTCTTCCTCTTCGAAAACAGTTTGTTGGGGGAGGATGGATTTTAGTTTGTGCAACATGACCTGCGCATCGAGGGGCTTGACGATAAAGTCATCGGCGCCTTGTTCCAACGCTTTGAGAACCTGATTTCTTTCTCGCTGGCTGGAGAGAATGATAATTGGAATATCTTTGGTTTGATCTTCAGCCTTGAGTCGGGAGCAAACCTCAAATCCATCGATGCCGGGCATCCTGAGGTCAAGAAGTATCGCATCGGGTCCGCTCGCCAGAGACTCCTTGATCGCCGTTTCGCCATCCGGGGCATAGACCGCCTCATACCCTGCCTTCTTCAAATGGGTCTCGGCCAGCCTTCCAGCGTTCTCGTCGTCGTCGACGACCAGGACCTTATATTTCTCTTGGGTTTGGTTTTCCTTAGTCATTTCCTAATGGTTTTCTTCGTATGATCGGTCCGAAACCATCATAGTTTCGACTCCTCATGAAATACAGTGGTTTACGAATCCTTTTTTCGAAAGGATAATCGAGCAGCTTTGAGGCGGTATCAACGATTCTGTATTTGGAGGCAACAAATTGGCGGCTTATCTTCTGGGAATCGATGTGGGAACTTCCGGCACCAAAACGATCCTCGTGGATTTGAAGGGGAAGGTCGTTGCATCTGCAACGGAGAATTACCCGCTCCTCACCCCCAAACCAGGATGGACCGAACAGAACCCGGAAGAATGGTGGCGTGCCACTAAGAAAACGATCCGGAATATTTTGAGGACATCGAAAGTCAAGCCGGGAGCCATCAAAGGGATCGGATTTTCGGGACAGATGCACGGATCGGTCTTCCTCGACAAAAACCACAAAGTCGTGCGGCCATGCTTGTTGTGGAACGACAGCAGGACCGCCGACATTTGTGAGGAAATCACACGTAGAATCGGGCAGAAAGCGCTCCACCGTTCGGTTTCGAATCCATGCCTGACGGGGTTCACGCTACCCAAGGTCGTTTGGCTTCAAAAGCACGAGCCTAGAAATTTCGCAAAAGTCCACAATGTCATTCTTCCGAAAGACTATGTCCGATTTCGTCTAACGGGGGAGATCCTAACCGAGGTATCCGATGCAGCAGGATCGTTGATGTACGATGTGCGCAAGAAGCATTGGAGCAAAACAATCTTGAACGCGCTGGAGATTCCGGAGGATTGGTTACCCGAGGTAAGAGGTTCCGAGGAAATCTGTGGCTCAATCACGCAAGCGATCGCCAAAGAGACCGGATTGAAGGAAGGGACTCCTTGCATGGGAGGAGCTGCGGACCAACCCGCCGGAGCGGTTGGAACAGGTGTGGTGAACCATGGCCAGGTCATGTGTTCGCTCGGTACATCCGGAGTCATCTTTGCGGCAACAGGCGCCCCACAGGTCGACCCGAAAGAGAGACTTCACACCTTCAATCATGCGGTTCCCGACACTTGGTACTTAATGGGTTGCATGCTTTCGGCGGGAGGGAGCCTTGCCTGGTATCGAGATCACTTCGCGGAGATAGAAAAGAAAGAGGCAAGAAAACGAAGAGTGGATGTGTATGAAATTCTGATGGAGAAAGCAGCTCGGGTTTCGATCGGGAGCGAGGGGCTCTTCTTCCTCCCCTATCTCACCGGTGAGCGGTCGCCTCACAAAGATCCCTATGCTCGTGGCGCATTTGTGGGATTGTCGGTTCGAAGCAATCCCGATCAGTTGATCCGGTCCATTGTCGAGGGCGTCTCCTTCGGACTCCGGGATTGTCTTGAAGTGGTGCGTCAGCAGAGAGTGAGCATTTCTGAAATCCGTGCGACCGGGGGTGGAGCACGGTCTCCGTTCTGGCGTCAGATGCTGGCGGATGTTCTTCAGGCTCCGATCGCGGTACTTGAATCCGAAGAAGGTCCCGCCATGGGTGGTGCGATCCTAGCCGCGGTGGGGTCGGGCGAATACAAAGATGTTCAGCAGGCCTGTTCGAAGATGATCAAAGTGAAAAGCCGAGTCAAACCGAAGAAAAGGAACGTTGCGGAATACGAAGATTTCTACGATCAATTTGTTACTTTGTACCCGACCTTAAAACGATCGTTCCGAGGTTGTGTCGATCTCGGCGCTTAAACAGGAATAAAGTCGGCGACCCCATCCACCCACTCCGGGAGGTGAGTTATGTGACTTGTGCGAGTCAGACTCTCCGATTAACCTTAAGGGGAATGCGGTATCGGCACAAACCGCATTTCGTCGGCTAGAAAATGATGACCAACCCGACCACGCAGACACTCATAGGTATGTCTCTGTTGGGGTTCCTGACTTTCAGCGGATCTGCCGCTGATGATGGGGGTCCCACTAAACCTTTGGGAAGCGATGAATCGACCTATTTCGAAACGCATGTTCGTCCCTTGTTGGAACAGAACTGCTTCGAATGTCACTCTCACGAAGCAAAGATCAAAGGCGGTCTGGCTCTCGATTCAATATCTGGAATTCTCCAGGGTGGCGAGGGCGGGGCCATCATCCAACCGGGCATCCCTGAGGAGAGTCGCCTGATTGAGGCCATCCAATACACCGATGAAGAATTACGCATGCCACCTGACCAGAAACTTGTGGACGATGAGATCGCGATTCTAGTCAAATGGGTGAGGGAAGGAGCCGAGGGACTCGTATCGTCCTCGGTCGAAACGGCCTCTGATTCCCACGACCCAAAAGAAGAGTGGGAATCCATCTACCAGAATCGACTCACTTGGTGGAGTCTTCAACCCCTTTCAGCATCGGATCCCCCGGTTATTAAGGACACTTCTTGGCCACGCAACGAGGTGGATCATTTTGTTCTCGCCAAACTTGAAGCGGAGGGATTACCCGCTGGCATGGAAACCGACCGCCGCGCATTGGCTCGCCGCCTCAGTTATGCGTTGCTTGGACTACCCCCGAACCCAAAAGAGGTGGAACGATTCCTAGCGGACGATTCCCCTACCGCCTACGAAGATTGGGTAGAGACGTTGCTCGAGAATCCCCATTTCGGGGAACGTTGGGCAAGGCACTGGATGGACGTTGTTCATTATTCGGATACTCATGGGTATGAATGGGATACCCCTGCGAAAAATGCTTGGATGTACCGTGACTATTTGGTCCGCGCGTTTAACGATGACGTCTCATACAAACAGCTTGTCCTGGAACAAATCGCGGGCGACCTGATCGAACCACGCGTCAATCCCAATACGGGCCTGAATGAATCGATCATCGGACCCACTGCGATGCGCCTCGGAGAACGAAGACATGGCGATAATGCGGATGCCGAGGGCATATCCCAGGAAATGGTTGCAAATGTTGTCGACACATTGAGCAAGGGTTTTCTCGGCACGACGGTCGCTTGTGCCCAATGTCATGATCACAAATTGGACGCGGTCGAACAACGGGACTACTATGGCCTTGCCGGCCTCTTGATGAGTAGTCGATGGTTATCGCGAAGCGCGGAGGCCACCGACCCAAACTTGGAGACCATCGCTCAACTCAAAAAAGTTAAATCGGAAATCGGCGACGAGCTGAAAATTCTCTGGAAAGACTCGGAAAGCATCCTCCACAAACGAATTCTCGCCACCCCTGTCATCGTCAAAAGCACCGAGGAAGAATCCAAAAACAAATCTACGACGAAAGCTGAAGAAGAACCCCCATTCCCCGATTCCTTGAAAGCAATCTGGGATGAAATGATCTCTTCCTCGACCACGACTTCTTCGTTTAAGACGAGATGGTCTGAGCTTGTGGATGAGTTTACGAGCGAACGTGAGAAGAGGACGATGACCCAGGACAGCGCTCCCCATCTTATCGCCGATTT
>JAJDBZ010000622.1 GCA_029261095.1 Candidatus Omnitrophota bacterium
AGATATGCTAAATTTGGGATTGGGGTCCCCTAATCGATCGTGGATCGAAAATCATAGATGGCATGACCGTTCCTCGGCCGGTTCTTGCCAGACACAAGAAATGTGTCACGGCAACCTTGGAGGCATGGGCCCTTCGATGAATCGACAACTTGAAACTGCTTGCAAAGACCGCCTCTTTCCGAGGCCGATTCCTTTTTTTGTTTTCCTTCTTCTCTTCTCCTTCATGGCGCCCCCAAAGGTGGACGCTCAGGAATATGTCTTTCTCTCCCCTACCGAACATGTCCGGCGAATTGCGATGGACCTGACCGGGGGACGCCCCAGCGAGAAGGATTACGCCCAGGCCGAAACGGATCTCGAAAGCATTGTCGATCGCTATATGGAGACCCCAGAGTTTAGCGAGCAGATGATGTGGCTAGCCAATGACATCTTCTTGGTGCGGACCACCTTCATCGAGTACTTCCGCGAATCCTACGAATACAACCGTCGCGAGGTCCGTTACCAAGTGGCCCAAGCGGTTGGCGAGGAACCATTGAGGCTATTCGAATACATCGTTCGCAACGATTTGCCTCTGACCGAACTGGTGACCGCCGATTACACGGTGGCCAATTCGACCCTCGCGAACTTCTGGAATATCGAATACCCCGGGTACTATGGTTCCGACGATTGGCTGCGGGGAAGGTACCTGGACGGTCGTGAACACGCGGGTGTTCTGAGCCAGACCTCACTCTTTTATCGGTACAACAACACCATCACCAACAAGAACCGTCACCGAGCCAATAACATCACACGGATGCTCCTGGGGGACGATCACCTTCTCCGGAATGTGGGAGCGGAACTTCGTATCGCGGATCCGGAGCAGGATCTTCTCGACGCCACATTATCCGATCCCGCTTGTTTGGCGTGTCATAGCAGCCTCGATGGAATCGCGGCCCACTTCAATGGTTATGCTATCGGCCCCGGTCGGCAAAACCTCTACGCCCGTGAGAACTTCGCGACCTACTCACCAAGAGGCATGGAACGTTCGGAGTATGTCCTGGGTCGCGAACCTTCCTACTACGGATACCCGAGCAAGGGGTTGAGAGACCTGGGAGAATACATCGCCAAAGACTCTCGGTTCGCTCGTACAATGGCGAAACACTTTTATGGGTTCCTGGTTCATCGGGACCTCGATTACCAGGATCGAGATCGACTCACCGAACTGGTCACCCAACTTCAGGACACAAACTTCAGTCCCAAACAGTTGATCAGAACCATCGTGCTTTCGGATGAATATCGGTCCGCCGGAGTGGTGGGAGAGGCGAAGAGCAAGGGGACGGCGATTTCCAATGAGGCTCCTAAAGTCCGAGAAGCCGAACCAGTCAAGCAATGGCTGGATCTGAAAGACCAACTATCGGCTCTGAAAACGAAGACCCCGAAGAGTGATGGGTTCGAAGAGTTGATACAGTTTCATGCCCAACAAGCCGGAAAGAGTTTCCAGAATAGCGCGCCAGAACCCGCCAAAATTGAGAAAGGGATCTCCACCTCGACACAGGATGGTGTCATCCAACCTTTCAAAGTGCTCACACCGGAACAACTCCATTTCCTCGGGATCGACTTGTTGGGAGAGGAATGGGCCGGCGGCGAGGGTGGCCAAAGCATGCCTTCGGTCTTCCCGCATTTGGAATATAACACTGATGTGAAACTCGCCGCGGGAGGGTATGACGGCGATCTCCTTTCTAAGCGTCGCTGGGCGGTCTCTCCCACTTATATGCTGGTGGTGGAGCGTTGGGCGGAAGTGCTCGCGGAGGACATCTATCGAAAAGAGATCCGAAGCACTCTTCCCTGGGGGGAGCGCAGAGTGTTTAAGATCATCACCGGAAAGGAAGACCCCTTCGAGGCGGAGCCGACAATTAAGCGGCAGATCGCCAGTTGGTTTCTGCGTTTCTATGGAGAAACTGTAGATCCGTTCGGCCACGAGGTGCAAGAGATTTTTGACCTCTTGTTAAGGTACAGCGGCAGACCCGTGAATGGCGAAGAACCCGTTGAGGGTGTGAGTACGGATGTCCGTAAAGCGTGGCAGCATGTCTTGGAAGTGATGTTATGCGATCCAAGGATTGTGACCTATTAGAGAAGGAAAGGATCGGTGGAATCGGTATGGTCGAAAGACGGCATTTCTTGAAACACTTGGCGGCGGTGACCGCCTCGAGCCTTTTCTCGGTACAACTCCCTCGGTTTTGTGCTTGGGCCCAGGCGGAGCAGTCTCGGCCTCATTTCTTTATGTTTATCTTCGCACGCGGCGGTTGGGACACGACCATGGTTTTCGAACCGAAGGTGGGCCTCGAAACGATCGATGTCGATCCGGTGGGCGATGTCGCCCAAGTTAACGGAATCCAATTCCTCGATAACCCACTTCGCCCCATGGTGCGGACCTTTTTCGAAGAGTTTGGCGACCGGACTTGTGTGATTAATGGGGTCAACACAGGAACGAACAGTCATGACAACGGGCGCGAGATCATGATGACCGGAACGGCCGGGATGACCGACCCGGATGGGCCAACCATCATGGCCTCCCAACACGAACAAGACGATTTCCTTGTGCCATACATGGCGCTATCCGGACCCTCCTATCCCGGCGCTCTCGGCGCGGGTCTCGCTACTGGAACGGGTTACCTCGATCTATTGGTCGGAAGCGGGGTGGGCAATCCCCCAAGCGCCACAGTGGAGACCAACATGGACGAGTTTGTTTCTCGTAAGTTCACGAATTATCTCAATCGACTTGCAGTGGAAAACCGAATGGGTTCCCGATCTTCCGAGATGGAGGAATCGCTCGGTCGTTGGCGGGAACTCAAAGGGGTGAAGAACCAACTAGGCGAAGAGTTCAGGAATCTCAATAACTTGGAGAGCGAAGGGAAGGCTCTGGCTTCCGCTTTCGAGCGCGGCTATGCCCTGACTGGAAGTCTCCGAGCCAGAGGCGGTTGGGATTCTCACAACAATAATTACAACGCCCAATCGCCGGCATTCGAGAACACCTTTTCTTCCTTGCATTCAATCGTGACCACACTCGCAAGCAAGAACGCGACTTCGGGACCGGGGACACTTCTCGACCAGACAACGGTAATGGTTCTCAGCGAGTTCGCGCGGACACCGAAACTGAACGATTCCAATGGGAAGGATCATTGGGCGGACACAAGTGTTATGGCGATCGGCGCGGGGGTGGGTGGAGGCCGTGTCCTGGGTGGAACCGATGAGTATCAGGAATCCTTGCCCGTCAGTTATGCGACGGGGCAGGTCGATACGAGTGGAGCTGGCCAGGAAATCAAACCGGTCAACATCGGAGCCGCCCTGTTGGAGATGGCCGGTCTCGATCCGGTTGTCATGCTTCAAGACCAAGTCCAACCGTTTAATGTTTTCAGAGCGTAGAGAGGACCAGACGATTGACAAAAGACACTTGGATTCAGATTGATCGGCGAGGAGGAATCATGGGAGTGTGCCTACTCTTTTTGATCTGGGTCGCCATCTGGACTCCTTCGAGTCAAGCTCAGACAACATTGACCTACGAGAATTGGGCCGAGGGTTTCTTCACTCAGACCTGTTGCAGTTGTCACCATTCGAGTCTGGAGGGGGATGCCCGCTGGGGAGCCCCCAAGGAATACAATTTCGAAACCCTGGACTTGGTCCGTGAGCATGCCAACGACATCAAAGATGTCGCCATCGGCGATTTCCGCTTTATGCCTCCCATGGGAATCACCTGGCCCTGGGATCGGGATAATCTCGAGGAATGGATTAACGCGGGCATGCCGGGCGCAGAGGATTCGTTGAACCCGGCGCCCGTGGTCAATAGCGAAAAAACCCTCCACTTTCAGAAAGCGCGGCTGAATTTTTCTCGCCCACTGACCGACCCCTTATCGGAATCCGAGGAACCGAATTTCTTTTACCGCTCAATGCGATTTCGACCTTACTCGGAGAAAGATACAGAGGTCCCCGAGGAGTATCGTTTTTACCTGAGGGTTCAACAGGACGGTTCGGTTCTTATCGAGAAAGAACGCCACCGTGACGGACGGGGAGGAACTCGAATCCTGGAGTACACGCCCCATATTCCCATTCTCTTTTCGCATGAAACAGAGGTTGGCGAGCCTTGGCTCACGGATATCCAGGTTTACGAAAGGCACTGGGTCGACGGGGAAGGCGGACGGACCTATCTCTTTAATGGAGAATACACAGAGCGATGGGGGGTTGGTAAATTGCCGGTCGAAACCATCGACAACGGGGTCATCCTTCCTGTCGAGGCCCTTAAGATGGTCCAAACCAATTTTGCCACATCCACAACCCGAAACTTTTGGTTTACCAAAGGACTCGGTCTCACTCGTATGGAGATCATCGAATCCGCCACAGAGTACGAAGGTGTTCGAACAGTTTTCAACAATATCATCCGGGAATCCGATCCATTGAGGGACCCGCCAATTATCCAAGAGGCCAGCAATGAATGGCTTCCACTTTATGGTCCCGACTACAACCCGGAAGCAAGTCGAACCGAGATTTATCGGATGGATTATTCATACGAGTTCGATTACCAACAGTACGCCGTTGTCGATTCGAGTTTGACGATCGATCCCACTTCGACGCCGTTGCCCCTCCCCGAGGATCCAACGCCCACTCCGGTACTTCCGGAGCCTACCGCGACACCTGTCGGTTTTGGTGAACCAGACGAGGTTCCGACCTTAGTCCCAACCACTTCTCCCACACCTTCGAAGGTGGAGGAACCTGTGCATTATTCACCTGAGGATCCGCGAATCTCGAATCTAATGGCGGATGACGACGTGGTGGATGAGAAAGATCTACTCATCTTCCTCCAGCACTGGCACAAGGCGATTGAATAGAGTCGGACCCCTTCGCTCAATTGCTCGCTGCGATGGGACTACGATTGAATTTTTTTGTCGACCGAGATCATGATTGCCTCGATTTTCGTGATTGAGGTGAAAAACGATCGTACGGTTCTAATCTTGAGGTCCGATGTTTAGCGAGACTCACACTTCTTAAGAATGAAGACTCGACCAAGGAGACCCGAAATGTCAAAACTCACCATCGTCGCCGACATCCAAGCCGACCCCGAAAAGGTCGATCTTGTCAAAACCGAACTGGAAAAACTCATCCCGATGACACAAGCCGAGAAAGGGTGCCTCCAATACGATCTTCATCAGGACAATGACAACCCCGCCCACTTTATGTTCTATGAAAACTGGGAGTCTCGCGAACTCTGGCAGGACCATATGAACGCCCCGCATCTGGCGGCGTACAAGAAAGCGACCGCAGGCGCAATTATTGAAACCAAGATCCATGAAATGACACACATTGTTTGATCATCAAAAGCGCCGTGGCCCCTCGACGGTGCTGGTGGGAAAGAACTTCCATTCTCGAGACTTCCCAACCAAGAGGGGCGCTCTCGTTTGCGGGGGATCTGTCGCGGAGGTGTGAGTGGCACCTCAATCCTGGTTAAGGTCCACTACTTCTCCTTCAGATTTGGTTGCAGCAGGTAGTATCCGCCCTGGCGGTCTCTTGTTCCCTCACAAACGATTTCCCCTTCATCGTTGATGGCTAAGGCGGTTCGAAGGTAAACCTCATTGTCATCGATCAGTTCATTCAAATCGATTCTCGCGGTTTCATCCCAAATCACGGCCCGACATTGGAGCGCATGGTGGTCGTACCAATACTTTCCATGCAAGTCGGAGCCAAAGAGGCCATCAGCCATTTCGAGGGATTGAAGTGCCCAGATGTTCGTTTGGCTAAGGGAAAAGATGGATCCGATGACCCTGTTCCGGTTGTTGATGTCGGAGGCGGAAGTGTGTGTGTGGGCTGAGTTTGAGAACTCATGGAAGGTCCCTGAAGCCGATAAGACATAGGCTTCCGTCGGCGACCATCGGTTCAAGATCAGATCTCGTTCCGAAGTCAGCCTCCGAGTGAGGGGAATTCTATGGTCTCCGCTGATGGGAATCCGTCCCGATTGATGGGGACCTGTACTGTAGAGGCAGAGCTGCGGCTGGCTGTTCGGGAACCAGTTGTAGATTCGGTTGCCGGTTGCGGACTCATAGATACTGAAAACCACAGTCCCGGATTCGGTGAGTCCACCTGCGCGAACCTCTAGGGGACTGGCAAAGGTGACCGACCGAATGATGGATCCCGCACTCCAGATGCCGCAGATTGTCTCGTTCCCCTTCTTCGCGCCAAGCAACACCTCCCCATTGCTGTTGATATCCCAAGAGATGTAGGGAGAGAGCGCGTCGAATCCGAGTTCCTGGGTACCGCTTCGTTCATCCCAGAGAATCGCCACGTTTGAACCGGAAGGAAGAGTGGCACTGCCAACCACCATTCCAGAATCGTTGATGGCGCAGAAGAATGATTTTGGGAATTGAGGTTCCATTGGGAAGCGAACCCCGTCTTTGGAGTCCCAGAAAAAACCTCGGATCTGATTGATTCCCGCGAAGTTCCCGATGATTTGCCCTTCGTTGTTGATTCCATTGATGAAGGGCGTCAACCGAGTCTTCCGTGCAGCACTTTTGAATGCTTCAATTTCTCTTACCGTGTAAGTGGGAGGCACTTCTTTGGTCTGCAAGAAGAGAATGGCAAGGATGCCAAGGGATAGCACCAATACCACACCAACCGTTGTTTTTCGCGCCATGCAATCTCCTTTTGTCGCATCCGAACTCAGGGTCGATAAAGCACTTTTCTAGTCGGGAATCGTCAATTCCAACTTTAGTGGAGATTCGGGAAAAGGAACCCGGTCATAATCTTCCGTCAGAGGTTTTCCCAAAAAGTGGTGCCCCGCGAAATCCAGGATGGCATCCCAATCTTCCTCAAGCATATCGTGACCGCCTTCACGAAAATGAATCGCGTTGTGGTCGGGGACTCCAAGGAAATCGAAAACGGGCTGAGCAGCACGGTAGGTCTGTTGAGTCCCGAGGGGGTTGGCCCATAGGTCTCCTAAAGCATCTGTCGAAAGAAGGAGCCGCGGCGCGACCAGGACTTTCAAGAAGTGTTGGTCGAAGGGGAGACGATCCTCTTTTCCGACAAATTCGCGGAGTCGTGGATGAAACCAATACCCGAATCTTTCAGGTTGGGTAATGAGTTCCAGGGTTTCGACTCCCTTCTCCTCGATCCTGAAACATCCGGCGCCGCCCGCACCCGACCCGTTCGGGACGACCATCGCGA
Organism: Candidatus Omnitrophota bacterium; assembly: GCA_029261095.1. Taxonomy (GTDB): domain Bacteria; phylum Hinthialibacterota; class Hinthialibacteria; order OLB16; family OLB16; genus JACKFH01. The sequence continues at coordinate 7,183 of JAJDBZ010000622.1, forward strand.
TGCGCTCATCGAGCGCCCCAGCCAGCAGTACGACCTTACCCGCACGCGAATGCCCGGTAAGCGCAATTCTTGAGGAATCGACTTCCTCTAATGTCATCAGGTAATCGACCACCCTCATACACCCCCAGGCCCAAACCGCGAGAGTCCCCCAATCGTAATCGGGATAGAGTGGATGAACCCCATCCGACCGGTCCTTGTCGTCCCGGTCGAGATCGTGGCGGTCGAATCCCGCAAAGATGAAACCTTCGTCGAGGACTCGTTTGGCGATGGGATGGAGGTGTTTGAGCCAAACCATGTCATTGAGAATGATGACCGGTCGGGGTTCGGTTCGCTCTTTGGGGTGATAAACGCCCACGTTCATCCGGACTTTGTTCTCCGGCCCGAATGAGAGGAGAACCCGATTGAGTTTCATCTCTCCGCCATAGAGTTCGGTCGATTCGATGGATTCGACTTTCAGGTTTCCGGGAGGTGGCGGCATATGGCCATACTCGTAGTGAAGAAGGAGGGCTTCGATCTCTTCCCTTCTCTGTTCCCAATCTTCCACGGAATCGACACGTCTCCCATCGTCCATCAGGATAGGATCGGGGAGACCGGGACTCGCAGGCAATTCGTCTGGGCCTGGAACCTGAGAACCTGCCTCAGATGGGGAGGTCATCAGACAGAGAAACAGGAATAAGGTCCATCGGCTACACACCGGGGGGAGAATCCAGATACTCAATCTCATAGGAGTAGGAGAACGATTCGCCTGGTTCCAATTCAACCACCGGGGTGATCAACTCCAGATTCAGAAGTTTCCTTCCCGGCGACCACCAAAGATTAGGACGCGAAAAATCTTCGGGCGGGTAGGTTTGGGTAATTCCGTATCCCGCTTCATGATTGAAGAAGGCGAACCCGCCACCCTTCGCGTTCCTGATCGTATCTTCCTTGGGCCCCTTTTCGGTCTCCCAGTCTTCGTTGACCAACTTCCAGTCTCCTTGGT
>JAJDBZ010000623.1 GCA_029261095.1 Candidatus Omnitrophota bacterium
ACTCCTGTCGCCCCCAAAGCCATCATAGGGAAGGTCAGGTTGTCTTCTCCGCTCACGACTGAGAATCCCCGTGGCGCCCTCCTGATGATTTCGCTGACATGGCAAAGGTCCCCGGAGGCCTCTTTGATCGCTGCAATGTTCGAAACTTCAGCCAATTCTAAAGTGGTTTCCAAGGTCATGTTCAACCCGGTCCGGCTAGGTACATTATAAAGAATGACTGGCACATCCCCGGCAGCTAAGGCCACCTCTTTAAAGTGGATCACCTGACCCGATGGTGTCGGTTTGTTGTAGTAAGGGGTAATAACGAGGACCGCCGAAACACCCTTTTCGGCCGCATATTCGGTTAGCGCCACCGCCTCATGGGTCGAGTTACTTCCGGTCCCCGCAATGAGTTCCGGGGCTTTATCCCCTAATTCTGTCATAAAAAAATCTGCGGCGTGCTCGATCACGTCCTGGTGTTCGCCATGGGTCAAAGTGGCCGATTCACCGGTGGTTCCGCATACTATTACAGCATCGGTCCGCGCTTCACCATGAATCTGGTAAAGACGCTCCAGTGAACTGAAATCGACTTTTCCGCCCTTCATGGGCGTAATCAGGGCCACCATCGAGCCTGTAATTAACTCATTCACGTGTGGGAGTCCTCCTGGAGAACCGTTCAAAGGTCGAATAGTCTAACGGAGAGGTGGGATCGGGGCAACCGATTCCGAATTTCTGAGGAAGTTGAAGGGGGTTGCAGGCTGCGGTGGAGATTGCGAAAATGGGTAATTCCAGTTGACCGTGAACGCAAAATGCAGTACCAAACGGGCGGTTGACTGAAAACGGAGGTCATTGCCCGACCTCCTTAAGATAAAAACGATCGATAAAGAGAGGGGGATTTTCCCAATGACAACTGACAAACCGTTGACAAAGACCCAGCTGTTGAATCACCTATCCGAAAAAACGGAACTGAAGAAACAGCAGGTCGCGACCTTCCTTGATGAGCTCGCCGCCGTTGCTTACAGCGAGGCGAAAACCAAAGAAAAAGGATTTACTCTTCCTGGATTCGGGAAATTGGTTTTAGTGGATCGACCGGAGAGAATGGGCCGCAACCCTCAAACCGGCGAACAAATTAAGATTCCCGCCAAAAAGGTGGTCAAGTTCCGAATTGCCAAGGCTGCCAAAGACTCAATTCTTGGATGATTCTTATCCAGTAATTAGTGGCAATCGAATTCACAGGGGCCGGTTGGCGCTTTGGTCGCTTCCCGGCCCCTTTCTATTTTTGCTTGTTTTCCTTGTGACCGCGAGTGGATGTCACCGCGAACCCTTACCTTCATCGCCGCCTGAAAACCGAATCGTAGTTTTCCGGGGGAGGGACAACCCGCCGACCCTCGACCCCGCATATGCAAGTCGCACTTTCGATGGTCATCTTGCCTGCCTGATTCATGGAGGTCTGGTAAGATCGGATGAAGAGGGGAGAGTCATTCCCGAGTTCGCGGAATCATGGGGTGTGAACGAGCAGGGCAGCGTTTACTCCTTTCGATTGCGATCTTCGCTCAGGTTCCCAGACGGACAACCGGTTCAGACATCGGATGTTGTCTACTCTTGGGACAGAATCTGCCATCCAGAAACCGCGTCTCCGGTCTCTTGGATATTCGAGGACGTTGTTGGATTTGAAGAGATCTCCCAAGGAAAGCAAGACACTCTTTCAGGTTTGAAAATCGAGTCCGCGACGGAATTGACTGTGACTCTGAAAGAACCCTCGGCGACTTTCTTGGCAAAACTCACGATGCCGGGGGCACGTATTGTCGATGAGAGAGAAATCGGGAGGAATGGAAAGGGTTATGGTCGAAATCCGAAGGGGTTGGGTGCTTGGGAACTCGCCGAGTGGGAAGATGATTCCCACATCCTGCTCCATCCTAACCCCGCGTATCCCGACAGGAATACTCACCTCCGCGGGATACGCTTCGATCTCATTTCTAAAGATTTCAGCGCGGGTGCGAGATTCGAGACGGGGGAATTACATATCCTGAACCCCCTTCCCTCAACCCAGTCGGACTATTGGAAGGGGTTTTCCGATTGGGTTCCGATGATCCGACCCTCTCCCCAACTCAATTTCTACTACCTGGGTTTTACTTGCGATCGAGATCCTTTCCAACGGGTTGAAGTGCGACGGGCAATATCGAAGGCGATTGAAGTGGATCAAATCCGAAAGACGCTTTATGGATCGAAAGCGGCTTTAGCAGGTGGCCCCATCCCCCCCGGGTTAACGGGTCACTGGGAGGGTCCGTCCGGTGCTGCAGAGATCACCGAGTCGGATAGACAAATCCTTTCCAGTTTGGATTTCGAAATCGCTTTTCCGGATATTGACCCCATGGCAAGCCTGGTCATGGAAGGATTCCAGGCCAATCTTCGCGAGTATGGTGCCCAGTGCCGCCTTCGTCGATTAGACCGTACTGCCTATACCTCCTGGAGACGGGAGGGAAAGTTCGATGCCTTTCTTGGAAACTGGTGGGCCGACTACCCTGACCCCGATAACTTCATTTATCCTCTTTTTGTTTCGGACTCAGACTCCAATATGACTCGGTTTAGCGACCATGGGGTGGATGATCTTGCAGACCTCGCTCGAAAAGAGGTCGACTCAGGAGTGAGACATTCGATCTACCAGCAGATTATTGAGCGGCTACGCAGCCAGTCCCCAATGGTCTTTCTCTGGCATTTGAATGAAGAGGTTCTCGTCCAACCCTGGGTAAGAGGATTCAAGGCGCCGCGCCTTTTTCAAGGGTCCCTTTACCTGGATCTCAGGATTGAGCCGAAGGATTAAAGGCATAGGGACTGGAATCGCGTCAGGTTCTCCGAGTTGAAGTGATGGACCCAGATCGATATATTATACTCCAATGGGGATTCTTTAGAAATGTGAAGGGGATTCGAATGAGGGGAATTCTATCATTCATTTTTGCAATGGCATTTATGGTCTTTCCGGATGTTATCTGGGCAGATCTTGCGGCTCCGGTTTTACAGTTCCCGGCCTCTGGCGAAAAGATTCAATTGATTAACAATTCGACCGAACTGCAGTTAAGGTGGTCCAGAGTGGCCGACGCTACCGCTTATTCGCTCGACGTATCCGGACCCTCAGGCTTCGGATCGTTCAACAACGCGATGGTCGAACAGGAATCATCCAACCCATTCGTCACCTTCCCGATCAACCAGCTTGTTGCAGGGGATTATGTGTGGAGTGTTAGCGCCATCAACACGACCATGGTGGGTGCGGCGACTGCATCCTCTTTCACCATCCTTTCCGGGACTGTGGGAGGCGGAGATCTCATCCCCCCGACTCTTTTGTTTCCCCCAAATTTCGCATTCGCCAAAGTCGCCTCTTCACAGGTGACCTTCCGATGGGCCCCGGTTGTCGGCGCCACCGAATACTTGTTGCAACTGCCCGGGGCCTTTCCCGGACCCATTCCTGTACGGGAGGGCAAGACAGAAATTCGAGTCCAGCTGATCCCTCAGGGTTCCCGAATCTATCCGTGGAATGTCACCGCCGTCAACGACGAACAGGAGGGCGAAGTCAGCGGCAACCGTCAGATTCTCCTCACACGACATGAGTGGGAGCCCACTGAGATCGCATACAGACTTGCCTCGGACTGGTTCAGGCTGGGGTCGGTGTTGAACGTTCATCCCGACCCCCCTTCTCCACAGGGAGAACCCATTACTAACCACTACGAGGGGATCGAACTGATTCCTTACCAACGGGATGCCAAGCCTAGTTCAATCTTTGGACAAACTGGCCCCACACCTGTAAGCCCCGGACCGGGAAGCGAGGTGCCCCTCGTTGACTCCAATAGCGATCTCTTGGTCGATACCCCTTTCGAATGGCAATTTCCAAACTCGGTCGGGTATGAGTTCCAACTCTTGGATGCCGAAAAAAATCTGATCGTGTCTCACCTTCTACCCCATCCTCTCTCAGGCGATAATCCATTCACTCGAATTTCGCGAACGGTTGGAACTGGGGAGTTTTGTTGGCGGGTAAGAGCCCTGAGAAATGGCGGGTCGGATGCGACACCGTATTCGGCTTATCAATCATTCACCATTATTCTTCCGGATCTCAATTAATCGCTGATCTCAGGGTCCACGCGTTTCACTTCCCGATAGAAAAGGAGGCTGACCGCGAGACATCCGACTCCCGCCAGAGTGAGGGTTGCACCCACATTCAACCATTCCGCCACCGCCCCCGCTAGAAGGACACCCACCGGCCCAACCCCCAACATCGAAACAGTATATACCGAGGTGATTCTTCCTCTTAATTCATCGGGGGAAAGCAGCTGGACCAAAGAATTGGCTCCCACATTCTGAGTAGTCAGAAACAACCCGAGGAAGAAAAGGAGGACTAAGGCTGGAACCAAGGAAGCGACTCTTGAAAACAAGATCAGTCCGGATGAAAAAAGAAGAGATGCTATGGCCACCCGAGATCCGGTCTTCTGCGGACTCCCCGATCGAGCCAGTAGATAGGCCCCGACAAGCGACCCAGAACCCATCGCTCCATAAAGGTAACCGAGGACGAGAGGACCTCCATCCAGGATGTCTTTCGCAACAGCCGGAAGGTAGGTGGGAAACCATACTCCCAAAAAACTAAGCCCCGCGATCATCTGCACGAGGGCGGTTAGATCTTTCGATCCTTGAACATGTCTTAACCCCAACTTGAGATCTTTCCAAAGATTCCATTTTCCTTCGCGAAGTTCCGGGATAGGGGCAAACGAAAGGAAGGGTATCACCGCAAGGATCGGAAACCTCAAAAGTATGTTGAGGCCAAAGCACAACGATTCATCTTTGAAATCGATTAGAAGGCCTGCAACCAAAGGGCCGACCAAGCGTGTTAGATTGAAAATGGTTGAGTTAAGAGCGACCGCGCTTTGAAGACTCGATTGTGAGACCAAATCAAGAACAAACGCCTGCCGTGTGGGTATCTCGACCGCATTGAGAATGCCCTGGGCTATAGCAAGAAACGCGATCCGTTCGATGGTCAGTTCATTGGTGATCAGGAGATAAGCCAACAACAGTGATATGCCGACCGAACCGAAATGGGTCATCCACAGAATTCTCTGTCTAGGGTAACGGTCTCCCAAGACCCCCGCCCAGAGGCTCAGTATGAAAATCGGGAAGAGAGAAAAGAAAGTGATGGCGCCAAGCCATGCGGGAGACCCAGTCATCCGATAAACCAACCAACCCAATGCGGTGTGCTGCATCCAGTTGCCGCATGTAGCTATAGACTGGGGCCAGAAGAGTTTCCGAAAATTTCGGCTTTCAAAGGCCCTCAGTGCAAAACGGATATCCTCACGGATTTTTAATTTTCGAGTTCTCATAGGATTGCAAGGTCCGAAATCTAGCAGAGAAACCCGGTGTATGGGATTGGTTTCGGACCCATGTTGACCTTATTTCTATGGTAGAATATATGTCTACTTGTTAGCAATTTCTGTCGGTGTTCAAAATTTGGGTAGCCAGCGCGCATGGTAAAGGTTAAAATGACAGTCGAAACTCCCTATATGGGTCTTGAGGATGGACAATGATATCTGATTTTTTTTCCTTCCTTCTGGTCAGTTCGGCACACACAAAAGTCGGCGTCCGACTCCTAGTAGCCAGTATTGAACTCGTCGCGCTTGCCTCCCTCCTCGGAATTTTCTTTCATTTTTTTCGTATACGCTCGCCTCGTTTGAAGTCTCTGTTGTGGATTTTTGTTTTAGTCAAACCGATTCTAACTCTGGTGGCGGGCTCTCCGATCGTCCTTGCCCGCATTGAGATCGACCCACTCACCAGTTCCCGAATCATGGATGTCCCAAGAAACGGTGCCGAAGTCCCCTGGTCGAAGGAGGCGCTCCAGGATGACCTGGTGGTTTACAATGGCATGAATGCCTCTGAGAACCCGGAACTCTATGGCACAGCCGCATGGTGGTCATTTCCTTTGACGAGCCGGACCCTGCTCACCTGCCTCGCGCTTGCGTGGATCTTGGGGATTTGTGTCGGAGGGATTCACTGGGGGATTGCGGGGAGCCGATTGGGAAAAATTCTCCATCGCGGAGTCCTTCCAACCGAGCGAATCCTGAACATTTATCGCGAGCTGGTCCAGGAAAAGAAAATCCAGAAACCACCGCTATTACTATTGAGCGCCGAAATCGAGTCGCCTGTAATTTTCGGGGCATTCAAGCCTATTGTCATGTTTCCCGTTTGGCTCGCAGAAACGGATGACCAGACGATTCGCCACCTGCTGGCCCATGAATTGGGTCACCACGAACATCACGACCCGTTAGCCCTCGCGTTTGCCAAACTGAGTTTGGTCCTATTCTTTTTCAACCCCGTCATTCACTGGGGATTTCGCCAGTGGATGTGCTGGACAGAGATTGCTTGTGACCGATCCGTGATCCATTCAAGAGAGGAAGCCAGATTGTATGCGACCGAACTTCTCTCCGTCCTCGAGGGGATGCAGTCGCGACAAGTCGCACTTTCGGGACTCTATGCGACTCGTCACCAGATCGGGACTCGGATGGATGCTTTACTGGATGACCCAATGAGTACGGCTCCATCGGTGAACCGTGTGGGTGCCATCTTTGTCTTCCTCTTTGCGATTTCCCTGGGCTTCTTCGGCTTCGGAGCGGAAACGGTTAAACCCATCGAGGGAGGGGATGACGAAGTCTTAGTGGGCCGCTTTAGCGGTACCGGAAATACGACGACAAACGAAGCGAAGCATCAGGAGCCCTGAACCGCCCTCACAGCACTTCAACAAACTCGGCGAAATAGTGAAGGATCAGTAGGTGAGCTTCCTGGATACGGCCCGTGTCTTCCCCAGGTACGACGATTGCGAAATCGCAGAGATCCTTTGCAAGGCCACCGTCACGGCCCAGCCAGCCAATCGTGACCATGCCTTTCTCACGTGCCGCTTTTAATGCCGCCACGATATTGGAGCTGGTCCCACTGGTCGTCAGCCCGATAAACACATCCCCGGCTTGCCCTAAGCCCGCGACCTGTCGAGCAAAGTATTCCTCAGGTCCAAAATCGTTCAAGATGCATGAGGAAGCGGCCGGGTCGGTCCCCAGACAGATGCAGGGATATGGTGTCCGGTTGTTTCGAAACCGCCCAATGATCTCGCCTGCAAAGTGCATCGCCTGGGAACAACTTCCGCCATTGCCAGCGATAAGAATTTTGTTTCCCCTACTCAATGCTTCCGCGGTTTTCTTTGCCGCTTCTGTTACAGTTGGTTCGATTTCGGCCAATCCATCAAGGCTTTTCTTTGATCTTTCAATAAGTTCCGATAAGGCTGGGACTGAAGTCATTCCGATGATCCTTTTCTTTATTTGGTGACGTTCTAGTGAAGCCGATGGAGAGTTTTACCGAAAACGAATTCTCCTGGGAACCGTCCACGATTGCGACCTTACCCCGATAGCTTTTTGTATTTCCTTCTCCGGTTTTCGAATGGCTTCGAACCAAGTTCTTTGATTCGCCAATCCTCATACTCACGGTAGTTTCCAGTGAACCACCGAACGACACCTTCGCCTTCAAACACTAGGAGATGAGTGCATACACGGTCGAGGAAGAAACGATCGTGACTGATGACTAACGCACAACCCGAAAAGTTGAGGATTCCCTCTTCCAGAAGACGAAGCGTGTTCACATCCAAATCGTTCGTGGGTTCATCGAGGAGCAAGACATTGCCTCCCTCCTTCAGAAGCTTTGCCAGACTGCACCGATTCCTTTCGCCGCCTGAGAGTTGGGAAGCCATTTTTTGTTGGTCTGCACCCTTGAATCCGAAACGCGAGAGGTATTGACGAACGGGGATTTTTTGCTTGCCGACGAGGACTTCCTCCGAACCCTCTCCAATCTCTTCGACCAAACTCTTGTCTCCCTCAAGAGAAGCCCGTTCTTGATCCACATAGGCGAATTGGACGCTGGAGCCCACCTTCATTTCTCCAGAGTCAGGTGACTCCGACCCAACCATCATCTTCATGAGTGTTGTTTTTCCTGTCCCGTTTGGACCGATGATTCCTATAACTGCGCCTCGAGGAATGCTGAAATCGAGGTCCTTGAAAAGTGTCCGGTCGCCATACGATTTAGTAATTGCCGAGGAATCCACGACCTGATCTCCAAGAGGAGGACCCGGCGCAATCGTTATTACCGATGGGTCCGCCTTTGTCGCGGCAGACTCTTTGGCAATCAGTTGTTCATACTCGGCAATCCTCGACCGAGAAACCTCTTGACGGTCTTGGTTATTCATCCGAATCCAGGTTAACTCGTGATCCAGGAGACGGGCTCGAGGGGAATCCTTCTTTTCTTCAGCGGCGAGACGTTCCAGTTTTTGTTCCAACCATGAGGAGTAGTTTCCTTCAAATGGGATTCCCTTCCCCTTATCGAGTTCAAGTATCCATTGTGTGACGTTGTCGAGAAAATAACGGTCGTGTGTAACGATGATGACAGTACCGGGGTATTCCTGAAGCTGAAGTTCTAACCAGTCGATTGTCTCCGCATCAAGGTGATTAGTCGGTTCATCGAGTAGCAAGAGGTCGGGCTTTTCAAGAAGGGCTTTACAGAGTGCGACACGCCTCTTTTCTCCGCCACTCAATGACCCCACTTTTTGATCGTCGTCGGGAAGACAAAGCGCATCGGACGCCCGCGCGATATGCTGGTCCAGATTCCACCCGTCGACCGCCTCGATCTTGTCGGCAAGGACACCCATTCTGTCCATGACCTTCTGCATCTCTTCATCATCAAGCGGCTCCCCCATCTTGGCGGTCACCTCATCGTACTCTCGCATCATGGCCACAGTCTCGGCGAACGCCGACTCCACAGCTTCTTTAACTGTTAAATCAGCCTCAAGCTCGGGTTCTTGGAGGACAATGCCCCGAGTGTATCCCTTGGAGAGGTCCGCTTGGCCTTTGTATTCTTCATCCAGGCCCGCCATGATCTTCAAGACTGTCGATTTACCGGAGCCGTTCTCGCCCACGATTCCGATTTTTGCTCCTGGGTAGAAGCATAAATTGATGTTACTGAGCACCTGTTTTTGGCCGTAGTATTTGTTCAGGCCAAGCATGGTGAAAATGTATTCGTCCGCCATGGTGTTCCCTTCTTACTTTAAATGACCGATCAGCCAGTCCACCGCTTCGGGGACATACTCAATCGGAAGTTTATGCCCGCTCTCGAAAATTCGGAGTTTTTTCCTGGGGGAGGGGATTAGATCATACAATCTCTCCGCTTGGTCAATAGGGCACATCGTATCCCCGCGCCCCATGAACATAGCGAAAGGGCGGTCTCCGATTCCTCGGACATAGTGTTGCGAGGCAATGGGATTGTATCGTTCGGCTCGGGCGGGAGTGACACAGGCTGCCGTCACTTTGATCCGATCCTCCACCGCAGTCAGCGGAAAACTCTCCCACCCACCCATGCTATAACCGACGAGTCCCACTCTGTTCATATCGATTTCGTCGCGGGATTCCAGGTAATCCAGAGCGCGCCGAGAGTCGCGGACAGTACCCAAGACAATTTCCTGGAGTGTCATGAGGTTGGTCCGCCCCTCGGCCTCGGGACCGGGGTAATGGTTGACCGGCGCATAGTCGTTCTCAGCAATGCGGTCTCCATGGGTCGGGGAATCAAGGGCGAAAACAGCACATCCCTGCTCCAATAGAGCCCTTCTGACATCTCCCCCACTCAGGTAACCGCCATCCTTCCACCAACTCTCTTTGGAGCCCGACCACCCGTGCAGCATCAGAACGAGTGGAAACGGCCCGGTCCCCTCCTTCGGGTACTCGAAATATGCTGGAACCAACCGGCCTTGAACCCCTCTAAAAACAATCTTTTCCCGAATGGTTTTTTCATAGTCTTTCTTTTCGGTGATTCGTGCATCCAGAGGTATCTTTGAATCGTAGTCATAGATTTCAAGAAGGACGTGGTATGCCTCTTCCCCCACCGGCTGCAACTCCTGGGTGGATTGATTCTGCGCTGGTGCCGCGCAGAGAAGAAGTGGAAGAAGGAATGTCAACCATTGAGGTTTCATGGGGTCATCTCCTGATCGATCTCTCAATTCCCGAGCGTGGTTCTCGTTGGTCGGAACACTTCGCTTTTTGAAATCATAACTTGAACTTGCGCATTACGAATACCATGGCAGCTTCCATTCATCACGGACGGATCGTCCGCATCACATAGAAAAAAATCCCTACCTTGTAAATTCTAATATTTCAGAATAAACTGAATTCATGGTCGAGAGATAGAGACTCTTTCGAATCAAGGGATGCAATCGTTTTTCCCAGGCACTTCTGGTTCTTGGGGAGAATCCAGTCCACAATCCCACTGAGAGGAGTGAGGCTAACGAAATGTGGGAATACCCGACATGGGAAGTGCCGGGCTTGGGTTCCGGGATGGTGATCGGCCTGATTGCCACTGTCCATGTACTCGTCGCCCATTTCTCAGTCGGCGCTGGAGTCATCCTTGCCATTGGTGAGACCACGGCTCGACGAAATAAAGACCTGAGTCTCCTTGCGTTCTTGAAGATTTTTTCGAAATGGCTCCTTCTCATTGGATTCGTGTTTGGGGCAGTCTCGGGTGTGGCCATCTGGTTTTCGATATCTCTGGCCGCGACGCGGGCGACATCGATGTTGATTCACACGTTCGTTTGGTTTTGGGCAATTGAATGGGTCTTTTTCTTAGTTGAAATCGTCGCAGGATATGCCTATTACTCCAGCTGGGGTCGAGTGCCCGCGAGGCACCATCTTGTCTTAGCGTGGATCTACGCTTCCGCGGCATGGATGAGTTTGTTCGTCATCAGCGGGATTCTTTCGTTCATGCTTTCACCGGGTAAATGGCTGGAGACCGGAAACGTGTGGGATGGTTTTCTAAACCCGACATTTCTTCCCACAGTCTTTCTTCGAACCCTCTCCAGCCTGGGACTCGCGTCCCTCTCCGCCATGGTCATCGTTAATCTGTATTCTAAGTTCTCCCGAGATGAGAGAACACGAATCATCAATTTCGCGGCCCAGTTTCTATGGCCATTGGTCCTGATGCTTCCTGTTGCGTATTGGTATTTCGAAGGAATCCCTTCATTCGCAAAGACTTTGATCCAGGGCGGAGCTGCCGCCATGACTCTCTTTTTCCTGTTCGGAATCGCCGCATCTACATTGGTGGGTGTCTATGCCTACTTCGGACTCATCCGCGCAAAACGGTACATCAATCTAGAAACCGCGCTCCTCCTTCTTTCGATCGCAGTCATCGCCACTGTTTCCATGGAGTTTGTGAGGGAGGGGATTCGAAAACCCTATATTATTTACGACCGCCTCTATGCAAACAACCTGGCGGTCGATGAAGTGGAGCGTGCAAACAGTGAAGGCGTCCTTGCCAGCGCGCCCTGGAAACGTATCGGACTCCCGGAACATCCCGACCCCCATTTACTCGGCGAGAAAATGTACGAGATACAATGTTCGGGATGTCATGTCATGAATGGATTCAACGACGTGGGATTGCTCATCGATGGATGGCCGAAAGAGATGCTTGCTTACAACCTAGACCGTCTCCATCAACTCAAACCTTTTATGCCTCCCCTGGTGGGAACCGAAGAAGAACGTCGGGCACTGGTGATTTACCTGATGAATCTCCAGGACAACGAAGGAGCCAACCCAGACCGAAAGGAGGTGGCGAGGGATGGAATTGATTCCCAATCCTGATTCGTTAGGACTCCCTGGTCCGGTTTGGTTCCTGCTTTTATTGCATGAGACTACTCAAACTATCCATTTTGTCTTCATGAATTTTGTCCTGGGGGGGAGTTGGTTCCTCCTCTGGCTTCATTTCGGGCGAAAGGTTGACTGGAAAGAACAACTCTACCAGCGCTGCTTATCGGTGATGCCGATCGCTCTTTCGATGACGATTACTTTTGGCATCGCTCCCCTATTGTTTGTTCAAACTTTATATGGTCAGTTTTTCTATACTGCAAATGTGATTATGGGCGGGTTCTGGCTTGGATTGCTGGCGATTCTGGTGGTGGCTTTTTATCTGGTCTATGTCCTCAAAGCGAAACGTGGTTCCGATGATAGATATTCTTCACCTTCAATTCGATTCGTTCTTCATTTGGTCATCGCTCTGGGTTTCACGATAATCGCATTCCTTCACACGGCAAATGGTGTTCTTACAGTCTCGCCACACCTTTGGGAATCGGCATATTCAGATTCCCTGTGGGGCACTCTCTTCGGAAAGTCGGACTTACTTGTTCCAAGATTCCTCCATAATTTGGTTGGGGCTTTGGGTATCGCCGGAATTTGGATTGTCTGGATTGGAAACTATCGGGGGAGTCTGAACCCGTCCGAGCAAGCTCGCTCAGGGGTATTGCTATCAGCTGGGGCGACCATGCTTCAAATGGTTTTGGGCTTTTGGTATCTGTCTGCGCTTCCCTCGGAGATGGTCAAGACAATCATGCGAGTCGATTCCTCACTGGGATGGCATTTCGCCGGCTCAATTGCTGTAGCCATTCCTTTTGTGGTTTGTGTGATCGCGCTGACCGCTGTTCCCTGTCACCGAGGCCTACGATGGTTGACCTCAACGATTGGTTCTCTACTCGTATTTGGAATGGTGACATTCAGCGGAAAGGTGCGAGAAGCACTGCTGGTAGAGCATTTTGATTTGAGTCAGTGGACGGTTAACACCCAATCGGGGCCCATCCTGGTCTTCTTGACCCTGTTCTCATTAGGTCTTGTATGTATCGGATGGATCGCATGGATCCTCTGGAATGGATTTGCCGAATCCTCGGAAGTAACAGAAGAAAGTCTTTATTGATCTTCCGATATCGGTTCAAACAGAACTGCGCAGTTCCCTGAGATGATTGCATAGGGGGAATAGGCGCTTTTCACCCTCCAACCATGTTCGCGTGCGACTTTGTCGAATTCACGGATAGAGACAAAATAACGTTGGTATTGGAAAGGCTTGCCTCGGAGGAGATAGCGGAATGCGGTTCGAAAATGTTCGAAAGAAAAACGTTTCTTCATGGTGATGAGAGCGCCATTCCTGCTCACGCGGAAGATTTCACCCAGGACTCTTGATCGAACGTTTCTGGGGAGATGATGAAAGAAGCGCGCGCTGAAAGTCACATCGAATGAATCGCTCGAATACGGTAGATGCTCCGCTTCTAATCTGATAGGTCGAACCTTCTGCACATCCCGAAGGTGGGTCTTCACTTGCTTCAACATTGGCAGCGAGATATCCGCTGCAACGAGAACTTGAGTACCCTTAATGAGATCCTTTGCGTGACGACCATTCCCACAGGCCAGGTCCAGCACAGGTCCTTCTCCAATATAAGGCCTGATTTCAGAGATCGCCCATGCTGTGACCCTGGAACTGGAACTACTTTGGTGGTAGCGCCGACGGTTGGCTTCAGCCTTATGCTGGAACCTTTTCTTTCCGATATACAATTCTTCTAAGGTGTTCTGACTTTCCATCTTTTACAACTTCTCCCAGCGCCTTAGCCTATTTTCCAGAAACATGTTACCGAATTTAATACACAATAAGAACGGGGTCGATCATAGCGGATTAGTTCCGCTGGAATCCTCAGACTATAAAGAGAATATCGGCATATGATTCTTCCACCTTGATTCTACCTATTTGAATGATCGTGCCCTCCATCGGAGTGGGAACTAAGAAGTTTCCTCATCCTCAAAGGACTCTTGGCGTGATTTACGGACGATGTAAGTGATCCAAAAAAGGGCCGCGATCCAAGAAAGAGTGATCGTAATTCCCAGTGCCCAGTACCCGATCAACGGGGCTCGGCCGTGCCAGTAAAGAGGGTCGATGATGGGAGGCGCATCTATTCCCGTCATTTTCAGTCGGATGATTAGATCGGATAGAACCGAAAAGATCGACATACTCAATCCTTTCTAGGAAGGCAAACTCTGACTCGAAATCCAATGATAGGACTTAGTTTAGTCTTCGACCCGATTTTTGAGAAGAAACGCCATCAGGTTTCTAAAATCTTCATCATTCAAATCTGTCGCTAGATTGGAGGGCATGGGGGAAAGGTTCGATTCTCGTTCGTCCACGATCTCCTCCTTCGAGATCTTGATTATTTCTCCTTGACCATCCGCAAGCAGAAGTAGTTCTCCTTCTTCCCCCTTCTTCAATCCGGCGAGAAGCTCTCCCGATTCCAATTCGATCAGGGTCGAGAGGTAAGCTTTATCAACGTTTCGACTTGGATCGAGCGTATCTTCAAGGATACGATCCAACCCTCGATTCCCGATACCATCTAATTCGGGGCCAATCTTCTGGCCCAGGTCTCCGATTCGGTGACAGGCCGAGCAAGCGGTCTCGAACACTTTCACCCCCAGATCGGGGTTTCCCTCATTGGCAAGGTAGAGTTCTTTCCTCTCCTCGATCAGATCCGCCACTTGTTCCTCCAATGTCGGCATCCCTTCGGTCAATCCCTTGACCTCCTCATCAATCTGAAGGGACCGCTGGTTGCGCATTCTCTCGGCGACTCTTCGTTCGGCAAGAAGCAGCCCGGATGCCTTCCCTTCAGAAATTACGCGAATCAACCTGTTCGCACCTGTATCGTTGGAGGCCAACTGAACGGCTATCGAAGTGGCCAGTTCCCAAGAAACGACGCGCAAACTGTCAATCAGTGCATCAATAGCTCGGTCTTTCCGATATTTTCCGATAGCCTCAGCAGCGGTCTCGCGGGTTTTTAAGTTTTCTTCGGGATTTTTTAAAATATCCGAAACGATGGACAGGTGTTCATTAAGGTCGATTTCCAAAAGAGCTTGGATGGATGCTGCA
>JAJDBZ010000624.1 GCA_029261095.1 Candidatus Omnitrophota bacterium
GGCGAGGTCACAAAGGTGTTGTATGACAGCCCGCCAGCGTCGGCCCCAGACGAACTGGTTAATACCGCTTGGACCGGCGGTGCGCTGGCGACAAAGAAGGGAGGACGATCGTTCGGATCGGAGGGATCGGAAATTATTTCACCTGTGATGACATCGACTTCGGCGCCGTCGAAGAATCCGTCGCCATCGCTGTCCTGCGACATCGGGTTGATTCCCAACATCGCCTCCGCGCAGTTGGTGAGCGCGTCCTGGTCGAAGTCCTCATCACGGTTCAGGATCTCGTCCCCATCCGCGTCCTCATCGCCATCGTCAGTCCCGTTGTCATCCGTATCGGAGTCCAATGGATCGAGACCCATCTCGATTTCGAGACCATCGCTCAGGCAATCGCCATCCGAGTCGTTGACTCCGGGGAAAAGACAAAGCAACACTTCTTCGCACCCGGTGAGACCATCAAGATCGAAATCGCAATCGCATTCAGGGAGTCCCAAGATCTCTTCTTTCCAGTGGTCGCCGACAAAAAAGATCTCGCCCCCGCCATTTCCAGGGTCGCAGATGATGGACCCCCTGGGGTGATCGAAACCAGCGTCCCGATAGGTCTCGATAATACACAGCAACTGGGACGCATCAAAAATGGTTCCCGCAGTTTGTGCAGAGACAGAGCTCGGGTGTAGGAAGCAAAATGCAACGACGAGGAGAAAGGGTAGTAGACGGTTGCGAATCAAATTCTACTCCACATGTGACAGAGTGAATGACAATACCGGCTCTTAGTTATTCGGATATTACGTGATCGAACGAGGATGTCAATCAATTTCTTGATCAATACGGATGGATTTAATCGAGATCAATCTCGGAAACCAATCAGATGTTGGGCCACTCGTTTGGATGCTCCAGGCTCTCCCAGCGAAAGTCGCACTCTCTCTATTTCCTTGAGCATTTCGTTTCGGTTCTCGGCATGCTCCAAGAATTGCAGAGTGGCTTCGACGATATTCTCGGCGGTGCAATCTTCTTGGAGAAATTCGGGACAAATCTCTTTGTTAGCGATGAGATTGACTAGTCCCAACCACTGCACTTTCACCAGACGTCTGGCGAACCAGGCATCGATCGCGCGACCCTTATAGATGATGATCTGGGGGACACCCATCATCGCGTTCTCCAATGTTGAGGTCCCACTCTTCGTAATGGAAAAATGAAGGACGGACCGGAAATCGCTCGATGGATTCTGGACGATCGAAACCGGGAGATTCGATTCTATCTCGGTTTCAATAGCCTGTTTCGAAATGGAAGAAGCGAGTGGAAGAACAAAATGAACATCGTCTATTCTGGAATGGATTCCCTTCGCCGCTTCCAAAAGGACCGGAAGAAGACGGTCGACTTCTCGACGGCGGCTTCCGGGAAGGAGTCCGATTAACTTCTTTGATGTATAATCTGACAGCCCGTGATCCTGCAAGATCGTTTCGCGATCTCTGATAAGGCCCAGTTTATCGACCAGGGGGTGGCCAACGAACTCCGTTGAAATTCCGTGACCTTCGAGCAGCGGTTTTTCGAAGGGAAAAATAACGAGCGCGGCATCGAGATCACGTTTCATCCGGTTGAGGCGCCCCGCGCGCCAGGCCCATACCTGTGGAATGATGTAATAGATGACTCGAATTCCGGCCTTCTTGGCGGCTGTTGCCACTCTCAAGTTGAACCCAGGAAAGTCGACGAGAACCAGGGTGTCTATCTTCTCTCGTTTACATATTTCGATGAGTTCGACTCCAACACGCCAGAACTGGAAAACCTTCCAGATCCAATCGAAGCCGACGGAGGCCAGATCGGGAAGTGGGAAATGAATTCTGGCTCCCGCTTCTTCCATCAGGCTGCCCCCATATGCGTGGACTTCGAGCGTGGGATCGAGAGTTTTCAATTCCCGAATCACTTCGGAGGCGTGCTGGTCTCCCGAAACTTCCCCGGCTACAAAAAAGATCTTCCTCATTTCGGGATCAGTCCGAATCACTTTCTTCAAGATGCGTGAGAATCTGCAGGACTCGTTCACGCGAAGGGAAATCGGTTCCGGGCAGTTCCACAGCGCCCGCGGCTGTGGCATTTCCCCATGCAAGGGCATTTCGCCAGCCGTATTGTTGCTCTTGCCAAGCGGCAAGAAATCCAGCGGTGAAGGCATCGCCGGCCCCAACGGTCCCTTGAACGTTAACGGGGATCGATCGGACTCTTTCATAAGTCCCTTCGGATGAGATCCCGAGAGCTCCTCGGTTTCCATCGGTGAGGAGTAAATGATGAGGGAGTTCAAGATTTTCATCGCCTTCCACCACTGCGTCCAAGTCCGGATAGGATCTCTTTTTCCAAGTATTAAACTCATCCAAATTAATCTTGACCATCCAGGGTTTGCATTCCGCCATGTACTCTAAGACGGATCCACTGCTATCCACCACGAGGTATCCGTCATTTGCTCGTAAGATCTTCCCCAAGCGAGTCCAGACTTCCGCTGGAGTGTTGGGAAGAGCGCTTCCCGCAACGACGACGAAATCGTTTTGCTTTACATCTCGAGTGAGACCGGAAAGTAGGCGGTTAAAAGATTCGCGGTCGAATGGAGGTCCCATAAGGTTCAAGTCCGTTTGACGCTCGTGATCCATTTCAAAGATCTTAATGTTTTGACGGGTCTCTCCAGGAAGTTCGATGGTTTCTATTTCAAACTCAAAACTCTCTGTAAGAGATTTCCATTTTTCTCCCCTCGGACCGCCGACCAAAACCCATGCCTTGGATGGAACCTGAAGGCGAGAGAGGGCGACGGATACGTTCATCCCCTTCCCCCCGGCTTGTTCAGTCACATCGGATGGACGCAGAACCATTCCTGTTCGAAGTTCGTCCAACCTGAGAGTCACATCGATTCCCGGGTTGAATGTGATCGTATGAATCATCGTTGACCTTTCCTTGCAACTGCCCAAAGTCCATTTCCCATTCCAATCCACTTTAACATCGCACCCACAGTTTTCATCACCCCTTCCCGCGTCAACGAGTCGGTGGTTGAACCGCTGGTTGTTTCGATTTCGATATCCACATATCCCTCCTGTTGCAGGAGATGAGTCAAACTTTCGCGGGTATGCAAGACCAAGTGTTCGTTGGGGGCTAATTGTTCCCATCGAGTACGTTCCAAGTATCGGCGGAGGCTTCGTGCATTCGGAGTTTGCAGAAAGAGCGCTCCCCCTGGAAGGAGCCATTCGTAGACTTTTCGAGGAAAGATCCGAGGATCCAGAAGATGTTCGATCACATCGATCCCAAGCACCGCGTCGTAGGGTCGATGTTTCAATACAGAATCCACTTCCTCCAGATGAGACGAATGGAGAGTCACAGAACCTCCGAGTCTTTCGGATGCCTCACGTCGGAGCCGGGTGGAGGGTTCAACCCCTTCACATTTCCAACCGGCTTCTTGAAATCGCTGCAAGAGTCCGCCTGTTCCGCACCCGATCTCAAGGATCCTCCCCTGTTCAGGGAGGTGTCGCAGAATACGTTGGTGAAGGTCACGGTAGTATCGACTCCGGTCAACTTCCTCTTCAAGGATTCTTCTTGCGCTGTGATCTTCCGATTCATCCTCATAAACTCGATTAATCTCATGCCCGTCTTCGGCTTGAATCTGGTAGAGCAAACCACAGGAACAACACTCTCGAAAACTCGGAATGCTAGGGAATGGTCTTGCCAGTTTGATCGACTCACAAACTGGACAACCGACTTTTTCGATGTCATCCACCGGCTCATTCACCCCTAGTCACTTACAAGTTTCTTCGCAATCATGCCATTTCTTGGTGCTTGTGTCGTCCTGTCCGGTGGAGGTTGTCGATATGCGCTCGTTTTTTTTAAGTGGTGTTCGTTGCATGCTTACGTGTTTTTTGGTCCTGACGGGACTAGAATCGGTGGTTCATGCCGAGAATTCCCCCATCCGTATTCTCTTTCTTGGCGACCAGAACCATCATTTCCCTGCCCAACGGTGGAAGGTGATCGAACCGGTTCTTAAAGAGGCCGGCATCGAGGGAACCTACACCGAGAACCACAACATTTGGACCGACCCCAAACTCTCCCAATACGACGCGATCCTCATTTACCACAATGTCAATGAACTTTCCCCGAAACAGGAAGCGGGGCTCCTTCGATATGTCGAGCAGGGGGGCGGCCTGATCCCGGTCCACTGCGCATCGGCCTGTTATGGGAATAGCGACGCCTACATCGATCTTGTCGGTGGCCGTTTTAAATCCCACGGCGCAGAGGAGTTCCAATCGAAGATCGTCGACGCTCAGCACCAGGCGATGCAGGGTCTAAAATCCTTTACGACCTGGGACGAAACCTATGTCCACTCCCGTTTGGCGCATGACAACCGTGTCTTAATGGTTCGCCCCGATGGGGACCGTTACGAGCCTTACACTTGGGTCCGAGAGCGGGGCAAGGGGAAGATTTTCTACACGGCCCTCGGTCACGATTTCAGGACTTGGGAACATCCAGGTTTTCAGAAACTCTTAATCAATGGAATCAAATGGGCAACCGGGCGACTGACATCGGATCTTCCGCCGGTCCCGAAAATTCCCTCCGCGCAACCGGCTCGCGAGACCGAGATCCCGGTCCCGCTCTCCCCCGAGGAATCGATGAGACGGATGCACCTGCCGGAGGGGTTCCGAGTCGAACTCTTCGCCTCCGAGCCGGACATTGTCAAACCGATCGCGATGGCGTTCGACGCTCGCGGTCGGCTCTGGGTGGCCGAGTCGATCGACTATCCCAACTGGGTGCTGACCGAGGAGGAGGGGAACGATCGGATCAAAATCTGCGAGGACACCGATGGCGATGGGAAGGCCGACAAATTCACAGTCTTCGCGGATGGCCTCAACATCCCGACCGGCCTTCAGTTCGCCGATGGAGGAGTTGTGGTCGCCTGTGCTCCGGACATTCTCTTTCTGAAGGACACCGATGGGGACGACCGCGCCGATGAACGGCAGGTTCTGTTCACGGGGTTTCTGAAGGGGGACACTCACGCCATCCACAGCAATCTCACCCTCGGCCTCGACAACTGGATTTGGGCGACCATCGGCTACACCGGGGCGAAGATTCCCCTCGGCGACAAGGAAATCGACCTCCGCCTCGGAATGTTTCGATTCAAACCGGATGGCTCGGATCTCGAAAAGATCACCACCACTTCGAACAACACCTGGGGCCTGGGAATGAGCGAAGAGGGAAACTGGTTTGCCTCCACCGCCAACAATGAACACAGCGTCCACATGGGAGTTCCCACTCGATACTACGACGCCGTCCATGGATGGCACGGCAACGGTTCCGCCGGGATCGCCGACAGCGAATACTTTCACGCCATCGCGAAGTACCGTCAGTGGGATCACCACGGAAAATTCACCGCCGCCTCGGGTCACAACCTGTACACGGCCCGTCAGTTCCCAAAGGAGTATTGGAACCGAACGGCCTTTATCTGCGCCCCGACTGGTCACCTGATCAAAACCGGATTGCTCGAACAACAGGGGAGTCACTTTCGAACCAACGACGGTTTCAACCTGATGGCGAGCGAGGACGAGTGGACCGCGCCGATCTATGCCTATGTCGGCCCCGATGGCGCGGTCTGGTTTGTCGATTGGTACAACTACATCGTTCAACACAACCCAACCCCACAAGGTTTCGAGAATGGCATGGGAAACGCCTACATCACTCCGATGCGGGACAAGACCCACGGCCGAATCTATCGGATCGTCTATGAAGGAGAGGGGGCGGACCCGGTTCAACCTATCAACCGGAACCTTGAAGCGGCTTCATCGAAGGAGTTAGTTGGAACGCTCAATGACAAGAGCCAAGTCTGGCGGATGCACGCTCAAAGGTTATTGGTCGAGCGGGGCGATCGCTCGATCCTTTCCGACCTAAGGGATCTAGTTGAAGACGAATCGCTCGACGGAATCGGTCTCAATGTCGGAGCGATCCATGCACTCAGAGCGCTCGATGGACTGGAAGCCTCAGAGGAAGAGGAGATGTTGCCCCTTCTTACAAAAGCCCTGCATCATCCCTCCCCGGGAGTCCGTCAAAACGCTCTCGAAGTGTTGCCTCCCAGTGAAAGGGCGGTCGAGGCGATCCTCTCTTCCGGGGTCTTGGAGGATGAAGATCTCCTGGTTCGAAAGGCGGCGCTTCTGTCGCTGGCGGAGATGTCCGCTTCGAAGAAGGCCGGGAAGAAGGTCTACGAAATGCTTCAGGTGAAAGAGAACGCCGAGGACCGCTGGATCCCCGAAGCCGCCATCGCGGCCGCCGCCCGCCATGACAAAGGATTCTTGGAAGCCGCACTCGCCAACCAAACTAAACTTGGGGACGAAGCCGAAGCGGAGACACCGCCCGAGAACCTCATCGCCGATCCTTCTTTTGAAGCGGCCAAGGGCGGCGGGCCGAGTGGATGGAAAGAAGTAACTTACAGCGGCGAGGCGGAGTTCGCAGTTTCGAGCCAATCGAGAACCGGCAGTCAATCGCTTCAGATTACATCCACTCAAGGAGCAGATGCCGGATGGTACACGGAGATCGAGGTCGACCCCCATTCGACCTATCGACTCTCAGGGTGGATCAGGACTGAAGGTGTTCAAAACAGCGGGAGAGGCAAGGGCGCGCTTCTCAATGTCCACAACCTCCAACAATTCAAAACGGAGGCGGTGGTCGGCGACTCGGATTGGGCCGAAGTGGATGTGACCATCGAGACGGGGGGCGCGACCAAGGTTGGCATCAATTGCCTCTTCGGAGGTTGGGGTCAGTCGACCGGAACCGCCTGGTTTGACGACATTCGTTTGGAAAGACTGTCCGCCCATAAGAGTTCACAGATCGATCGAGCGGTTGAAGTGGTGACAGCCCATTACGCTCATCGAGGACCTAAAGACTCGATTTTGAAGATCCTAAAGCGAGTCTCAAAGACTTCGGATGAAGTTTCTCGAGCGATCCTTTCCGGTTTCGCACGGGGGTGGCCATCGGGACAGGCACCCGATGTGGGGAGGGAAGAGATCGAATCGATCTCCCAAATGTTGGAATCGATTTGTCTTGAGAGCCAAGTCTCGTTATTCGGACTCCTCGGCAATTGGGAAGTGATGGATCCCTTCGTTCCCCAACTGGACCGGCTCAATGGGAATCTGGAGTCCAACCTGTCGAACACAGACCTCAGGGACGAGGATCGGATTCGATTCGCGGAGCTGCTGATTCAAATCAGCGATTCCCCCAAATCGATTGAGGCGATAACGAAAACAATCTCGACGGCCGAGTCGCCCGAGTATGTCTGTGGCGTTCTTCGAGCGATCGCGACCAGCCACCTTTCCGAAACGGGCAAGGCGATTCTCTCGGTTTGGCCCGACCTCGGCCCCTCAGCTCAAGCGGTCGCACTCGATTCCCTCCTTCGTCGGAGCGATTGGACAGCCCTCCTGGTTGATGCGTTCGAGGAGGGGAAGGTCCAGCCGACGCTCCTCTCTCTTGTCCAGCGGAATTTTCTGACCGAGAACGAGAATACGGAGATCGCCAGGCGCGCCAAAGAGATCTACGCATCGAACCTGAGTTCGGAGACCTCCGAACAACGGAGTGCGGTGATGGAAAAAATCCTGGCGATGGCGCCCGGTTCGGGCGATCTCGATCACGGGAAAGCGGTCTTCGAGAATAACTGCGCGCTCTGCCACACCCTCGATGGGACCGGCGGAGAACTCGGACCGGACCTAACCGGCATCGGCGCCAACGAGCGGTCGGCGATTCTGATGGACATCCTCGATCCCAACCGGTCGGTGGAGGGTGTCTACTTCCAGTGGCATGTCACCGACTCGGACGATTTCACCTGTTCCGGCCGACTCCTCAACGAAACGGCTAGCGCGGTGGAAATTCTCGAGCCAAACGGCGACCGGAAAATCATCCCCAGAGATGAGATCATCGACCTGAGAATGTCCTCCCTCTCGGTCATGCCTGAGGGTTTCGATTTGCTGCCGGAAGAAGAACTGATTTCGTTGTTGGATTACTTGAAGACGCGGGTGGTGGGAGCAACGGAATGAGGGAGGGATGGTTACCTTTTTTCGAAAAAGGTCGATTTGCGTGAGTCCGTTTCAACGG
>JAJDBZ010000625.1 GCA_029261095.1 Candidatus Omnitrophota bacterium
ACTACAGGCTCCCATCGCCGTGATCTACCGCGGCTTAAAGGTGAATCCGGATTTTCAGGCTATTATGGCGGCAAGGTTTCGCACGCATTTCTACAGGGGCGGCGCTCTCAGTGATGATGTGGTCATGAAACTCTTCTTGGATCTTCGAAGCGAAGTTCTGAATGCGGTTGGGAACATGCTGACTCGAGTCCCCTCGTTCTGGATTCCTGGCCGCAGAGAAAATGTGGAGAAACACCTCTTCGACAAAGGATTTGTTGAGTTCATGGATTTTCCCGAGGAAGAGGCGCCCACGCCTCAGATGCTTCCGGGAATCGAAATCGACCTGCCCAATCCCAACCCCAACCTGATTCCCGACCCACTCATCGACGCCAATGATCTCCTCGAATACCTGAAACAAGAAAAAGCAACATCCCCTCCAGCGAGTTTTGTTCGTCGGTCCTGGTCCGATGAAAACTGGGTACGGTATGATTACTCGGTCAACCTTGGCGATCTGTCCCTTGTATCCGCCGATTTCGATCTTGATGGTTCGGTCGATTTGGGATGTGTTAATAATGATTACGGTCTCATCTCCATCTTTCGCAATACTGGAAACGGAATCTTCAGTCAACCTGTTCAGACGACGGGGCCTCTTGGCTCCGAATCCCTCGCCGCAGTCGATCTCGATCAGGACCAAACCCCGGATCTAGTGATCGCCAGTCGGATAGCATTTAGACAGTTTCTGACCTCTTTCAAGAACAACGGCGATGGCGCCTTCACCGAGATCTCGTCTATTCCGATCAATCGAACAGAGGAGACCGAGATTAATTTTCCCGCCTCGATGACACTTAAGGATATGGATGGTGATGGTGACGCCGACGTCGTGATCGGACACCACAGCTCCATCAAGAATGTCCTGGGACGTCCCCCCACCAACATGGTTTCCGTGTATGAGAACGATGGAGGAGGAAACCTCAGCCACGCCCAAACCATTTTCGGAGGATCGGCCGAACTGTTGAGTCGACGATCGATTGCAGTCGAGGATTTTGACGGGGACTCGGACCCTGATATCGTTGTTTCTGACGGGGACGTCACCCTGTTATCGATCGAGAACTTGGGGAATCTGACGTTTGGAGAACCTGTTCGCCTCCCTACCGGAGGCCTCCAGCGTTATTACTCCATCGTCGCGCTCGACATCGAGGGTGATCAAGATATGGACATCCTCGCTTCGGCCAGAGCCAACCCTACCATCGATGTTTATGTCAACGATGGAGCGGGACTTTTAGCCCCGGACAGATCATTCCGAATCAATGCAACTCTTCCAGAGACTCTGTTGGTGGACGATTTCGACTCGGATTCTTCCCCAGATTTCATAGCCAATATTTTTTCTCCTCTTTTTCTTAACCCGAAAGGCGGGTTTGATGTTTATATCAACGACGGTTCAGGTGGTTTCGCCTCTTCGGAGACTTTTTATACCGCCAGCCAGGATCCCCTACCCAGATCGCTTGTTTCCGGCGATTTCGATGGGGGCGGCGACACCGATTTCGCGGCGCTCGACCGGTATAATGGAGTCTTATCGGTATTCTTGAACCAAGTGGTTCCCCAACCCCGGTCGGCTGATTTAAACTTAGACAACCGGATCGATTTTCTGGATCTCTTGGAAATCGAGAAAGTCTGGGGAGTGGTGACCTCCCCGTAACTAATACTGGAGAGAGAGCAAGGATGCACATAGCACCGCAAACCGTTCGGGTTCTTCCGATTCTCCTCCTTTTAGCGTGGACTGCGGGTCCACTGGGGTCCCAATCTCCCGACATGCCCGAACTCGAGGAATTGATCGAGTCCCTCGAAGCGCTGCAGGGAGAGATGGAGTCTCCGGATGAAATGTTGAAACTCATCCAGCAGCGAATGGGTCCCTACTATCCCGATTCACGGCCTCTCGATGGAATTGAATTCTTCGAAACCATGATCCGCCCTCTCCTCGCGGAGAATTGTTACACCTGTCATGGCCCCGAGAAACAGAAAGAAAACCTTCGATTAGATCGCAGGTCCCATGTCTTCGAACCTCGCGATTCCGGAACGGTCGTCATTCCGGGTGATGCGGATGCGAGCCTCCTCTCCCGAGTCATCTCCTATAACGAGGAGATCAAGATGCCCCCCAACAAGCGACTCGATCCTTCTCAAACGATACTTCTCAACGAATGGATTGAGATGGGAGCGCCCTGGCCGGATGATCCCGCCGACGGGGCTGAGGAAATCTCGATGGAAGATCGGCTCACGCTGGCGAGGGAAGGGCATTGGTCTTTCCAACCTGTACGCAGTCCTGGCCCACCAGAGATTGGAATCGAGGGATGGAACGATCGCCCCATCGATGCCTTTGTCGCGGCGAGGTTATCGCAAGAAGGGTTGACCCCCTCTTCACCGGCCGACTCGGCCAGTCTTCTCAAGCGGGTCTATTACGATCTCACCGGACTTCCGCCAACCTACGAAGAGATACGGGGGTTCACCGAAAACCCTTCCGAAGAAGCATATCAAACCGCGGTCGATAGTCTGCTTGCCTCTCCCCATTTCGGGGAACGTTGGGGGCGTCATTGGTTGGATGTCGCGCGTTACGCCGACACCAAGGGGTATGTCTTCAATCAGGAGAGGACATTTGCCTATTCCCACACCTATCGCGATTATGTCATCCGGGCTTTTAACAAAGACCTTCCCTATAATCGGTTCCTGGTCGAACAGATCGCGGCGGACCACCTCGACCTGGGTGAGGACAAGCATCCTCTGGCGGCGCTCGGGTTCCTGACTCTGGGTAGGCGCTTTGTTGGGAACATCCACGACATCACGGACGACCGTATCGATGTCGTCACGCGCGGGACACTCGGGCTGACTGTCACCTGTGCGAGGTGTCATGACCACAAGTTCGACCCCATACCGACCGAGGATTATTATTCCCTTTATGGAGTTTTTCGAAGTACGGAGGAACCTGATGATTTGCCGCTCATCGAGGAACCGGATAACGAGAGTCCGCTCTATCAGGAGTATCTCAAGGAATTGAACTCCAAGAAGGCAGACCTCGAAGACTACCGAGACAAAATCCACCTCAAGGTGCTCTCGGATGCCAGAGAAAAAATCGCAGAATATTTGTTGGCGGTGGCCGAAGTCTGGAGTGTGACCGAGGGAGTCGACTATCGAAAACTCCGATCCGAAGACGATCTCGAACCCAATCTTATCCGGGAGTGGCATGAGTTTCTCAAGAGAAAATCCGAAGGTTTCGAGCCGATTTTTTATCCCTGGTCAAAGATTGGCGCCCTCTCGGTGGCGGATGCTTCGGTCAAAAGCGCGACTCTGACAAAACGATTCGCGGCCAACTCGGATTCCGAAAAGAAAATTCATCCCCTGCTTTCCGAAGCATTCAATGAGGCCGCGACCCCGGATCTCTCCGAGGTCGCCCGCATCTATGGGAGGCTCTTTGCGAGAGCAGATAAGGAATGGAAGAACCTACTGAGTTCTCATGCCCAGATCACTCTCCAGTCCGCGACTGGGCCCATAGTCATCCCCACTGGACTCACCGATCCCGATCTCGAATCGTTCCGTCAAATTCTTTATACAGACAAGGGTCCTCTGGATATCAAGCGAGATCGGATCGACAAACTGGTGGATCGTGACACACGAAATCAGTTTACCAACCGTAAGAATGCCATCGCCAAGGTCGAGGCAACCCACCCTGGGAGGCCGAACCGCGCACAACTGCTCATTGATTCCGACAAGCTCTTCGATCCCTATGTGTTCAAAAGAGGCAAGCCCGGGAGCCGGGGCGCCGATATTCCGCGACGTTTTCTTGCGGTGCTGTCGCCTGACCGAAAACCTTTCGAGGAGGGGAGCGGCAGACTGGAACTGGCCAGAGCGATTGTCTCGCCCACAAACCCCCTGACCGCGCGTGTCTATGTGAATCGTGTTTGGTCGCATCTTTTCGGCAGCCCCTTGGTGGGAACCACCAGCGATTTCGGAGTGCGGAGCGACCTGCCCACTCACCCGGATTTGCTTGATCACCTCGCTCACATCTTCATGGAGAACGGTTGGTCGACGAAGAATCTGATTCGGGCCATCGTTCTCTCGAGGACTTACCGTCAATCGAGTCTCTCCCGCTCAGAAGCCGCCGCCATTGATCCCGAAAACCGTCTGCTCTGGAGGCAGAACCGTCGACGACTCGATTTCGAATCGATTCGGGATTCGCTCCTGCTGGCATCCGGCGAACTCGATCGGAAGATGGGTGGCTTTTCAGTGGATATTACGCGCGAGCCTTACACCACCCGTCGCACGGTCTACAGCTTGATCGAAAGGCAGAATCTCCCCGCCCTCTTTCGGACATTCGATTTTGCCAGTCCCGATATGCACAGCCCCAAGCGTTATGAGACGTTGATTCCTCAGCAGGCGCTTTTTCTACTGAACAGTCCATTCATCGCCGACATGGCTCAATCCCTGGTCGACCGCCCCGAAGTCACAGGCGAAGTCGACCTTGAGAAGAAAGTGGAAGAGATTTATCGGATCGCTCTCGGCCGTGAACCGGATGAAGGAGAAAAAGAGAAGGGTATTTCCTTCCTTGGCCATCAGGAGGAGATCCCGCCGCCTGTTCTAGAAACTGAAACCACTTGGGAATACGGTTACGGAAAATTTCCAGAGAATGCGACTCGTGTGAACGAGTTCATCCCCTTCCCTCATTTTGGAGGCGAGACCTGGAAGGTCGGTCCAAAAGTTCCAGATCCCAAACTGGGGTGGGTGACCTTGAATCGGTTGGGTGGTCATCCCGATGTCGAACACGCGGTTATCCGACGGTGGATCTCTCCGGTCTCCGCAACCCTCTCGATCGAGGGTCACCTCCAACACAAGAGCGACAACGGAGATGGTGTCTGGGGTTATCTGGTTTCCAGCCGAGAGGGAGTCATCTGGTCCGGTCACGCGCACAGTTCACGGATCCCCACCGATGTGACTTCAACTGTAGTGGCGCCAGGGGATACCCTCGATTTGGTGGTTTCGGCCGGACCGACTCAGAGTTTCGACTCCTTCGTGTGGCATCCGCGAATTTGGGTTTCGGAGGGATACGCCGAAGGTGCTCTTGAGCAAGAATGGTTATCCCGTCTCGATTTCTCTGGCCCCCCCGAGGATCCGCCCCCGCCTCTTTCCCCTCTGGAACAATTCGCGCAGGTGTTGTTGCTCACCAACGAGTTCATGTTCGTCGATTGAAATATGGGACCTGAGAATTGTAGGGCGGATTAGCGAATGCGTAATCCGCCACGTCGTACCGAATCGTTTTGATCAAACCTGTCACGAGCCATCCGCCCTACCGTTTATGTTTAAAATGGACAAACAACCGACCGAAATTTTTGCTGTCCTTATCGATCCGATGATACTTCTGCTTGATATCCTTCCTCTCCAGGAATCGGAGCACTGTCTTCTTGAGCGCACCGCTCCCCTTGCCGGGGATGATTTCGACTAATGGAATCCTTTTCTCCACCGCTTCGTCGATGACTCGCTGAAGTTCTTTTTCGATGGTGTTTCCCTTGTTGTAGATGTCGTGAAGATCGAGTTTGAGTTTGGCCATGGTTTTCCATTACCCCAGATATTCCTTAATATGGGTTCCCGACCCGCCTTGTTGGGGGATTGTCACTGAGGAGAATATGCTACCATAGAGGAGTTGGAAATAAGGATCAAACGGAACCATGGAACACCATCCTTTCGACCCTGAGAATGTGGCTCTTTCCCGTCGCGATTTCCTGCGCCGGTCGGGATTGGGGTTTGGCGCGCTCGGACTGGGGCTTCAGACCCTTTCCCAGGGGGAAGCGGCTCATGCAATTTACCGGAACCCGCTCGCGCCGAAGAAACCGCATTTCGAGGCTAAAGCCAAACAGGTCGTCCACATCTTTCTCAATGGCGGGTGTTCCCATGTCGACACCTTTGACCCGAAACCGGAACTCGACAAGTACCACGGAAAAACCCTCCCCACCAAACACCTGAAAACCGAGCGTCCCACGGGGGCGGCTTTTAAGAGCCCATTCACCTTCAAGCAGTATGGCGAGTCGGGGATTCCAGTCAGCGAACTTTTTGAGAAGACAGCGGCGCATGTCGATGACATGTGCATCATCCGTTCCATGCACGCGGATGTTCCCAACCATGAACCCTCCCTCCTCCTGATGAACTGCGGTGATGCACGTCTCATTCGTCCGAGCGTGGGATCGTGGGTCACTTACGGTTTAGGGACCGAGAACCAGAACCTCCCAGGTTTTATCTCGATGTGCCCCAATGGGTACCCCATTCAGGAATCGCAGAACTGGCAGTCGGGATTCCTCCCCGGCATTTTCCAGGGGACCTACATCGACACACGCCATGCCGAGCCGGAGAAGTTGATTCAGTACATTCAGAATCGGTTCACCTCTCAGAAAGCGCAGAGGAACCAGCTCGATCTTCTTGAAGAACTCAACACCAAACACCTCCAGGCGAGAGGGCAGGATGCCCAGCTGGAGGCGCGCATCCAATCCTTCGAACTGGCTTACCGGATGCAGCTCGAGGCGACCGATGCTTTCGACACCTCAACCGAACCTGCCTCTGTCCTCGAAAAATACGGGACCGGCGTTCATGCCCGACAGCTTCTGATTACCCGCAAACTCCTCGAGAAGGGGGTCCGGTTTATCCAACTCTGGCATGGCGAGGGACAACCCTGGGACAACCATGACGATCTCGAAAAGAATCACGGCCGCTTGGCCAAAGAACTGGACCAGGGACTCGCCGCGTTTTTATCCGACCTCAAAGAGAGAGGGATGCTCGACACCACTTT
The DNA here is from genome assembly GCA_029261095.1 of Candidatus Omnitrophota bacterium. Taxonomy (GTDB): domain Bacteria; phylum Hinthialibacterota; class Hinthialibacteria; order OLB16; family OLB16; genus JACKFH01. The sequence goes on from JAJDBZ010000625.1 coordinate 6,800, forward strand.
GGTCCTGTGTGTCGGCGAATTCGGGCGGACCCCCACTGTGGAGTTACCCACCCCCGGACAGAACGCCGGTAGGGTCAATGGCCGCGATCACAATCATTATGGGTTCACCGCATGGATGGCGGGCGGGGGTGTGAAGGGTGGAACGATCTACGGCGCCACCGACGATTTCGGATTCCAAGCGATCGAAAACCGCGTCCATGTCCATGACCTCCATGCCACGATGCTTCGCTTATTGGGGTTCGACCACGAGCGGTTCACCTACCGTTACGCGGGCCGGGATTTCCGTCTGACCGATGTACATGGCACGGTCATTCAAGACATCATCGCCTGATTCTCTTCTTCCAAGATCCAAGTGGTAAAGATTTCGATCGGTTCGGGTTGGCCTTTCACTTCCTGAGGGGGCAAGGGGGTAATCCGATAAGATTCCGGGAGCTGGCTCGCGGTTCCTTTGGTGAAGAGGAGCGGGACACCCACCGCTTTGGTCAGGCCCTCGACTCTTGATGCGACATTGGTGGTGTCTCCAATGGCGGTAAACTGCATCCGCTCGGGACTCCCGATACTGCCGACCACAGCCGGACCGGTGTGGATGCCGACACCGATTTCGATGGGATCGTGTCCGAGATTCTGAATCCGCCGGTTGAACTCCCCGAGATGTTCCAACATCTCCTCGCCCACCAGAACCGCGGTTTCCGCGCTCGCATCAGCGT
>JAJDBZ010000626.1 GCA_029261095.1 Candidatus Omnitrophota bacterium
AAAGTATGAGTCCGACCGTAAATACCTCGAGGGAGACGAATCACTTCCCCGAAACGAGAGAGCGGTGGACATCGATTTAGATTTCGTTCAAAAACCAGACAACCGGGAATGGGTCGAAACCCTCGTGGCCGCACTCCAAGAACGGAGCGACACGCTGATTAAGCTGACTGAACAAGCTTGGCCCTTCCTGACGGATTCCATCGAGTACGATCCCAAGGCGGTGAAGAAAGTTCTCAAACCCGTGGCCAAAGGACCGCTGGAACAAGTCTTGGCTTGGGTCGATGCCCAGGGCGAGAGCCTGGATTCCGACGCGGTTCACGATGTCCTCAACGAAATTGCCGCCAAATTAGAACTCGGGATGGGCAAAGTGGCTCAACCCGTTCGGGTCGCAGTTACCGGAACTACCGTGTCGCCGCCGATTAATACGACCCTTCAGCTGCTCGGTAAGAAGAGGACTGGAGAGCGGATTCGACAGGCGCTAGAATTGGTGGGCGATTCGGGGGAAGACCGCGCAGGGTTAGAAACCCAGCGCTAACCATACAAAGTCCACTAAAGGGACTCCCAGACCTCAGTCCCCGAAGGGGACTTCGTATGGTTAGCCCAGGAATTTATTCCTGGGCGGCCCGGGTGAGATCCTTATAATTTTCGACGCCTATCAGATTCCTCCTCGCGTCGGAATGACAGCAAGGAAAGTTTTCGAGGAGATGATTCCGCAATTATTCAAAACGGACTCGTCCGTATGGGAGGTATAAAGAATGCGATTCACAAAAACTGCTTCACTCTTCCTGGCGATGGTCATGACGGCATCAGCCTACGCCCAGGATCTCAAACCGATGCCTCACGATGCCGGGGAGGAAAAAGCTCCGGCATCCGAGGCAACTGAAAGCACGACCGCGCCTCAGCCACCCGTCTCGGAAGAGGTTTCGAATGGCCTCGATAAGAACTATTGGCTGATGCCGAATGGAAGCGCGGTTGGTTATAAACTCGATATCAAGGTGAACGGGAACGGGGTCACTAGTGTCCGCAAGGGAGAGCAGGCTCTCGACCTGAACCCGCATGTGATGCCCGGGTTGAACACAATCACCTTTTCTCAGACCGAGAGTGGGTCGTCCGGCAGCGGACAACTCACGGTCACAGTTGGACCGGAACTCTCACGCGAGGCGCGTGGGGCGAATCAGACCTACATCAGCCTGAAGGAGAACCTCGTTCATTTCGTGCGCCCGGCCGAACACCACGGCGGAGGCGGAGATGTCACTTTGCATTTCTCAATTGGCGAAACCCCAAACCCGGAGTTGACTCAGCGATACATTCTCTACTCTCAAGGCGTTCTTTCCGGACACAAAATCAAAGTCGGTCTTAATGGATCCCCCCTGGTCGACATCGCATCCCCCGGCGCCTACTGCGATCTGAATCCCTTTCTTGAGAAAGGGAAGAACGAATTCACCTTCTCCTCGGAAGAAATGGCCGGGTTTTCTTTCAACGGAACCGAACGTTCCAAAATGGAAGGCCAGACCTTCGAGGTCGGAGTCGCAACCCTCGGCCCCTATGATCCATCCACTTACAACACGACGGTTTCCCAGCTGACGAATGTGGTTCTTCGTTACTCTCAGGCTGCGGATCAAGATGAAGCGGAGGGGATGGAAACGTTGACGGTGGACGCGGAGTAATTTGTAGGGCGGATTAGGACGGAGTCCGTAATCCGCCACACAGGACCCACAACGTTTGATCGAACCGTACCGGTGCGACATGGCGGATTACGCGTTCGCTAATCCGCCCTACAACGGTTCCTGAGGGTCAGGACGGTGGCAAATGGTGGGAGTGTAGGTTCTGAATCACCGATTTCGGATCGGACTGCACAAGCCTAAGGAGGACCTTTGCCGGACCTGTCGGGCGTCTGTGCCCTTGCTCCCAATTTTGGAGTGTGCGAAGACTGACTCCGATCAAAGCCGCAAAAGTGGATTGTGAGAAACCAATCTCCTCACGGATCGCTTTTACATCCGGTTCGGGAAATTTAAAAACACGGGAGGGTTGAAGTTCACCTCTCATAATTTTTCCCGCCTCCCTCACGCTATCCAACAATTCCGAAAACTGCTCATCCTTCATGTTTGAACTCCGATTGCACGATCTCTCTAAGAATTGACAGCTGATCCTTCGTGATATCGGATCTCTCATTTTTTGAAAATGCGTAAAGCATCAAAATCCGATCACGACTGACCGCCCAGTAATAGATGATTCTCGCTCCGCCACGTTTCCCTCGCCCCTTCATAGCCCATCGAATTTTTCGAATACCGCCACTTCCAGGGATGATATTCCCCGCATCCGGTGTCTCCACCAAATGATGTTGGAGCGAACGATATTCGCTCCCACTGAGAAGGGACTCGATTCTCCGAGAGAACACGGAGGTTTCGACAATCTCCATCAGTTAATCATACGTCAATGACGTACACCGTCAAGGGTTCTCTACAGGTGAGATATGAGGTTCCATCTATTTATAACAGGGGGGCTTGGTCAGGTGTGAGGTCACGATAGACTCGGGAGGGAATGATTCGAACCGTACCGGTGCGACATGGCGGATTACGTATTCGCTAATCCGCCCGACGACGGAACCAATTCAGTTACACCTCAATATCCCCCACCGAGTCCACGATCTCACCCGGCTGGTAAGGGTGCCGAAGGACACCTTCTCGCGAGGTGACCCCGCTTAGGACGAGAATCGTTTCGAGACCCGATTGCACACCGGCTACAATGTCGGTGTCCATCCGGTCCCCCACCATCACGGTCCCTTCCGAATGCACACCCAGATAATTGAGCGCGGTTCGCATCATCAATGGGTTCGGTTTGCCGATGAAGAAGGGCGATCGGTTGGCGGCCTTCTCGATCAGGGCGGCCATCGCTCCGCAGGCCGGGACGATTCCCTCCTCCGCGGGGCCAGAGGCATCGGGGTTGGTGGCGATGAAATGGGCGCCGGCTCGGACCAGACGGATCGCTTTGGTGATCATTTCGAAGTTGTAGGTGGTGGTCTCGCCCAAGACGACATAATCCGGGTCCTGGTCGGTAATGATGAATCCGATTTCGTGCAGCGGACTGGTGAGCCCACTCTCACCGATGACAAAGGCTTTTCCGTGTTCCTTCTGCGATTTCAAAAACCGAGCGGTCGCCATGGCGGAAGTGAAGATATTGGAAGTGGGAATTTCCAAACCGATGGTCTTGAGTCGGTGGGACAGATCTCCCGGCGTATAGAGGGGGTTGTTGGTGAGGACAAGGAATTTGGCCTCGCGATCCTTGAGAGACTGAATGAACTTTGGCGCTTCAGGAATGACCGTCCGGCCTTTGACCAGGACCCCATCCATGTCGATCAAATAATTTTTTGGCGCGGTCATCCTCTCTCCTTGGGGTGTCATCTCCGTCTACAGAAGGTTCTCGATTTCGCGTTGACGCTCTCTGTCCTTCCGTTCCATTCTCTTCGTGGTTCTGTCAACTTTCTTTTTCCACCCAACGACTGTTGCCCTGAACGATTCGATCTGTTCCTGAACCCGCTTCGGATTCGGGGATCCGAGAGTGGACCGCCCCGCGATCAGAGACTCCGGAGAGGCTAGTTTCTTGGCGGTGGCTGCCGAGACACGGTGTTCGAAACCATTCTTTTTAAGAGCATCATTGACTGCGGATCGTGTCAGCGCCCCGGTCTTCCGGCAATGATCGACCGCCTGCCCAATGCAGGTGTAGACATCACGGAAGGGGAGTCCCGACTCGCGGGCGATCGAGTCCGCCCATTCGGCGGCCTCGAGAAACCCCCCTTTGGTGGCCTCTTTCATTCGCTTCCGGTCGAGTTTGAGCGAACCGAAAACGAGTCGGTAGACCTCGGGGACCCCTTCGACCTCGCGCCACAGATCCTGCCCCAATGGTTTTGAATACTGACTATCGCGGTGATAGCCAGAGGGTTGCCCCTTCGCCATGGAGAGGAGGCTCGCGAGGCTCCCATGAACGAGCGAGGCCTTCCCTTTGATCACCTCGGCGAAATCGGGGTTCCTTTTTTGCGGCATGATTGAGGAACCGGTGGTCACCTCGACCGCGAGGCGGACCCATTTGAATTCCTCCATCGAAAAGAGGACCAAGTCTTGGGCGACCAATGAACAATGGTTCATCCAGATCGACATCCATGAGGCGATGTCCGTCTCGACTTCAATCCGACTGGATACCGCGTCGGCGGAGTTCTCCAGCACGGAATCAAACCCCAAGAGGTCGGCCATCCATTCCCGGTCCAAGGGCCAGGACGTGCCGAACCCAGCGGCGGCTCCGATGGGCGAACGGTTCGTCCGCTCGAAGACACCCCACCCTCGCTCGACATCCCGGAGCCACGCCTGAACATACGCGACCAGGTTGTGCCCCCAGGTGGTGACAAAGGCGCGCTGGTGGTGCGTGAATCCGGGCAGGACGGTTCCCTTCTCCACTTCGGCCTGTTCTAACCATAGGGTGAGGAGCTCGAGCGTTTCTTCGATGTGAGAAAGGATGCGATCCCGATGCCAAAGACGGAGGTCGCAAGCGACCTGGTCGTTGCGGCTGCGTCCGCTGTGCAATCTTCCCGCCGCATCACCCACTGTTGATCGGAGTGCCTGCTCCACATTGATATGAACGTCTTCGAGTTCCGGATCGAGCGAAAACTTTCCCGATTCAAATTGGCCCCTCAAATCGATGAGCGCCCTGGCCAAAGATCGGGACTCCTTCTTTGAAAGGACTCCCGCCTTGGCTAACGCGAGGAGTGCTGCTTCGTTGGTGGAGATATCTTGATGGATCAAGGCTTCGTCGCAGGGGGCGAGCGATGTCACATCCCGTCCAGCGCAGAAGGCGACGATCCGTTCTCTGACTTCTTTGGCCTTTCCGGTTCCATGCGCCCAGACAGGGCTATGAGTTCTTATCTTCGCGTTCATGGAGATACATTGAGACCGCAGTCTCTACTCCGTCTTTGGATCGGTTATAGGATGCCCTTTGTGGACGGGATCGTATCCGATCCTGTCAGGGAAATGGCTTGTTTCAGGGCTTGAGCAAAGGCTTTGAACAAGGCCTCCAGGATGTGGTGCTGATTCTGTCCATAACGGATGTTCAAGTGTAGACAGAATTTTCCGCTCCGGGAAATCGCCTGAAAGAAATCGTGCCCAAGTTCCGAGTCGAACTCACCCACCTTAGGCTGAGTCACCGGAACATTGTAAACTAGGTTTCCTCGCCCACAGAGGTCGATGGCGCAATCGGCCAGGGTCTCCTCCATCGGAACGGATACGGACCCGTAGCGTGCGATACCCCGATTATCGCCGAGCGCCTGCTGAAGAAGTTCTCCTAAAACAATCCCGACATCCTCGACAGTATGGTGGTAATCGACATCGAGGTCGCCCTTCGCTTTCACACTCAGGCTGATTCCACTGTGTTTCGACAGGTGATCAAGCATGTGATCAAAGAACCCGATGCCCGTATCGATGGATCGCTTGGCTTTCTGATCCAGAATGATCTCCGCCGAAATCTTCGTTTCGTTGGTTTTTCTTTCTAATTTCGCTTGTCTCGGTTTCATGCTTTCAATCATCGGCAAAAAATGGGTGATAGAAAAGAGGTTCGATATTCGAAAACAAGTAGACTTCCGATGTTATTGACGGATAACTCGATCTTAACATAGATTTAAACAACTACTGAAATGGTGAATCGGCTCTTTTCGATTCCCGCCTGGAGGAATCTGGATGAGGGCAATTCGGGTTGGAACTGGTTTATTTCTTTTATTACACATTGTCCAGACACCCGTTCTGGCCCAGATCCCAAGCGTGTACATCAGCGAGTTTATGGCGGTTAACGATACCACTCTTTTGGATGAAAACGGCGACTACTCAGACTGGCTCGAGGTCCATAATTCAGGACTCTCGACGGTTAACCTGCAAGGGTACTACTTGACTGACGATCCGGGTGATTTGGAAAAATGGGAGTTTCCATCCGTGGAACTTCCCGCCAACAACTTTCTGGTCGTTTTCGCCTCTGACAAGAATCGTGCGACCGCGGGGGCGGAACTCCATTTGAACCTCAAACTCACCAGCGGTGGAGAGTATCTCGCCCTGGTTTTCCCGGATGGGACCACCATTGCCCACGAGTATTCTCCGGGATTTCCGGCTCAGTTTCCCGATATCTCATATGGGATTGTTTCAGAGACTTCCGACTTTATGACCACCCCCACGCCTGGAATGGCAAACATCGAGAGCGGATTCAATCGAGTCGCAAGTGTTGAGATTAGCAAAGAGCGAGGCTTTTACGACCAAACCTTTCAGGTTTCTCTTTCCACCCAAACGCCTGAGGCGGAGATCCGATTTACTCTGGATGGTTCAACACCGACATCCTCGCATGGGACCATCTATACCATTCCATTCAACATCAGTAAGACGACAGTCCTCAGATCTGCCGCGTTTAGATCAGGATTGGATCCGTCCACTGTCAGCACTCAATCTTATATCTTTCTGAGCAAAGTTTTGACTCAAACCTATCCAAATGGAGATTGGCCCACGCCTGGAACGTTTGGTCCAAGAAACCAGTTGATGGATTACGACATGGACGCGGAGGTCATCAACGATCCGCGTTACTCCGGTCTGGTCGACGATGCGCTACTTTCGATTCCAACCATCTCTCTCGTCACAGATCTCGATAACCTTTTCAACCCAAGCACAAATCCTGCCATCGGAGGAATCTATGCCAACCCGAATCAGGATGGACGCGAATGGGAGAGGCCGGTCTCGATGGAACTTATTAACCCCGATGGATCGCCTGGCTTTCAGATCAATGCGGGTATTCGAATTCGTGGAGGATGGAGCCGCGGGGGGGGCAATCCGAAACATGCTTTTCGTTTTTTCTTCCGAAGCGAGTATGGAGAATCACGCTTGAGATACCCACTCTTCGGAGAGGAGGGGGTCGATTCGTTCGACAAGATCGATCTTCGATGCAGCACCGATTATTCATGGAATCTAGGTGACGCCGACGGAGAAGGATATGGAAGCCTCAATACTCAAACACGAGATGTATTTTGCAGGGATACTCAACGAGATATGGGCCAACCCTACACTCGAAGCAGACAATACCACGTATACCTCAATGGCCTTTATTGGGGGATGTATCAATCCCAGGAGCGGTCGGAAGCGGCATTCGCGGAATCGTACCTGGGAGGGGACGAAGCCGATTTCGATGCTGTCAACCGTCGCAGCCACAGCGAGGGTGCTGTCGATGGGAATCTCGATGCTTGGACCGAACTTTGGCAAAAGACCCAATCCGGTTTCGCGGAGGACGAGGCTTATTATGGAATTCAGGGACTGAACTCCGACGGTTCCGCACATGCGACAGAAAAGAAACTCGTCGATTTGGAGAACCTGATCGATTACATGAGTATCATCTATTACTCCGGGAGTTTCGATACACCGGTCTCCTGGTGGTGGTCTCCGGACACTA
>JAJDBZ010000627.1 GCA_029261095.1 Candidatus Omnitrophota bacterium
GGGGATGTAGGGGCTGCCCACTAAAGAGAGCGGTTGGCCGGGATGGTCGGGGTCCAGGTTGCCCGTGAAGTAAACCGGATTTGAGGGATCTCCCGCCGGGACCGGATGGATGCCGCCCCAACCATCGAGAACCGTGGCACCCCGTCCGGTCGGGTGGAGTTCGAGGTCGCGCGCGATATCCAGGCCGGGGAAGAAGGGCCAGGCGTAGGCTGTCGGGTCGAGGAGTTTTAGAGGCGAGTTGGCTGGCGCATCGTCCGCGAAACCCGACTGGATCGTGTTCCCGTCGTTGTCGAAGAGATAGCGACCGGCCATGCTGTCAAGGACAATGAATCCATCCGGAGTGTTGTCGTGGTTCTCATCGATGACCGCCAAGGAGACCGCTCGTAGGGTCGCGCCGCCGGGCGCATTCAGCCCCGGCGCACGGATCTCCTCGCCGATTGGAATGTCCCACCCGAGGTCCAGGTCGCCTGTGTTGGGAACTTGAACCGGTCCCTCTCCGAGCGCCGTACCGGCGCGGTAGATTCCACCGTAATCGGTGAGCACCCAGAACCCATTGCTGTCGGAGGCGAGTTCGAGATCGACCGCACGCCCCTCGGGGAAATCCATCAATTCGTTCCCGAAATAGAACATCTGCTCGACCTGCGCCTCGGGGTCAGCCACAAAGTGGGCCACCCCGGCGGCGTCGAGGACGACCAAGTCGAGGTCATCTCCGTGATCGCCGACCCGGGCTTTCTCCAAATCGCGAGCGAGATCGTCCCCGAAATAGATGGGTCCAACAATCTCAGCCGGGTTCCCCACTCGGTGTCTTCCCCCGAGCGAATCGAGGATGTAGTACCCGCTATCGCAGGGGAGGGAAGGGGGCGCGGGGGTGGGTGTGGTGATGACGGTTTCCGCTCGGAGGGGGATTAGGATAACGTTTGTGTTGGAGAAGTTGATGACGGTTTCGATGGAACCCTCATATATCTGTTGAACAAATCCTCGCGATGTCGGATCGAAGAGAACCGTGAAGGTTTTCGAATCATTGGGTGGGAGGTGAAAAGGCGAGTTGCAGTCGGTACAGGTATTCTCCTCGTGGGTGATCGAGAAAACATAGTTTCTACTTGGACCCTCTTGTTGAAGAATCGCCTCCGAAAGAACGACATCCACCGGACCATCATTGGTTATCTTGATCTCTCGAGAAAAAGCGGCTGTTCCATTGAGGTTGATCGTTCCGAAGTCCAGAAACGGCGGTTCCAATTTGACCGACGGACTCTGGAGGGGAGATGTAAAAAGGTATGCCCTTCCGGATATTTGATCTCCTCCTTGGACCGCCTCTGATTCCGCACCTACTAATACTTCCCTGATCCCGTCACCATTGACATCCGGTAATGGGATAACATCGGAACCAAACCCCCCGTTTCTCATGGGGTTGATCGACGCGAGAGAGGCTTCCAATTCGAATCTCGAATCCCGAACAAAAACAGCCCCCGTGGGGAGAGTTTGAGTTACCAGTTTTTCCTGCGGACTTCCCACGACATATTCCGGCGAACCATCATTCGACAGATCGGATACTATGAGTTTATCTCTGCTGCCCAACGGCAAACTGAAATTGGGCAGGGGAGAAAGACCAAGACTGAGAAAAAACCCTATCTCTTCTTGACCAGGATCCGAGATCGCGAGGTCGTTGATCCCATCTCCATCCAAGTCTGCTGTTCGTGACACTGAGGTTCCAAAGCCATTCTGGTTGTCCGGAGACTCGGTCTGGAAGGCGTGTATCAAGGAGAAATCCCCTCCGCTAAAAAGATAAGCGTTGCCTATTCCATCGCTTGCTTCACCTCTTTCGTTAGGTGCTCCCACGAGGATGTCTCCCTTTGAGTCTCCATCGATATCCTCCAGCCCCGTTATGGAGGAGCCGAACCTTCCACCCCGTTGCGCGTTCGGACTTGGAAGTCGCATGAGGTGATCGCCAGATTTTCCGTCGAACACTTCAACTGATCCCTGATCCCGAGTTTGGTTCTGGTCGTCGTCGGATGGGGCTCCGACAAGCAATTCCCAGACTCCATCACTATTGAGGTCGGGGACCGCACCCACAGTTTCACCGAACTTCGCATAGATTTCGGGTTTCGTAGAAGTTAGCGCGTGGATGACTTCACCCGTTCCACCGTCGAAGACATAGGCGCGACCCGATTGGATCCCTACAGGCTCCACACTTTCTCCCGGTGATCCGATCAGAATGTCACCTGTCCCGTTTCCATTGACATCGGGGATTCCTTGAATCTGATTTCCGAAATTCGCTAGAGCTGGGGAATGGGTCGGATGTAGCGTGTGAAGCACTCCCTGCGTGGAACCATCGAATATATATACCGAACCGGTGTCGAAGAACTCGGGTATTGAATCTTCTCGTGGAGCGGCAATCGCGAAATCCTCGATGCCATCGCCATTTGTATCGGGGATGGAAGTCAATGTCCCCTGTTCCCCGAAACCATCTTTGAACGTGGGATTCGGGGAATCGATCTGAATGATTTGACCGCACCAGGATGTTTGAGAGAGAAGGATGAGCCAAAGACAGGTGGGAAGAGTTCGGGCAGAGTGAAAGCGGAGCGGGGTATCCATGGTGGTCTCCTTCTTTTAGTCCATAGAATGCCATCAATATTAGACGATTATCTGACAGATGTAAATGATACAAATTAAGAACGATGACTGTTTCTCCCCTTTCGGATTTGAGTGAAGAGTTCGATAATCCCTACCGTTTCACAGGCATTCCTGGACCCGGTAGCATAAAACGATGACTAAAACCGCGATCGATCACATTGAGGAGGCACACCACAGCAGTTTGGTCGATGACGACGGCAACACGGTCTCGATCGAATCATTGCCCCCTCCCAAATCGGAGGAAGTCAAAGCGCTCGAGGCAAGCGTGGGGCAGCCCTTGCCCGAAGAGTTGCGAGAGCTCCTGGCATTCTGCTCAGGTATGAATGGAGTTCTCGAGAGAATCGACTTTGTTGGGATGGACGAAGAGTTCGGTATCGAGGAGATCTTTCCCAACAGCCTCGCGTTCGCCCATGATGGATTCGGGAATTATTGGGTCCTCGATCTGACACCGGAGACCACGGAGGTTGCGCCAGTCTTCTTTGCCTGCCATGACGCCCCCGTCATCCTCTATCAGAGTCCCAACCTTGCGACCTTCTTTGAAGAGTTATTCAAGATGTACACTCCTCCGCACAAATCGCTAGTCGACAATGTTCACGAAGACAAGTTGTTCGATGTGTGGGGGAAGAACCCGGGAGTCATCGACCACGCGGACGCGGTCCATTCATCCGACTCTGTGATCCGTTCGTTCGCCCAAGAGTTGGCGGAGAATTTTGTGATCATCGATCTCCGCAATGTCGAACCGGGGATGGGTTTTTCATGGGGTCGTTTCGGTGCCAGGACCGAGGTTCGACGGTATGGCTACGAGAGAATCTTCGCCTATGCGAAGACACCGCGGACCGGATTCTGGGCAAAGATATTGGGTCCATAGGAAGCCGCCGATTCCAACAGGCCAATGGTTCTAAAGTGAAATCAAGAATGGTAAAGGAGCGTCCCCAAGGGGAGTACAACTCCCGTCGAAACCGGTCCCGGAATCGCAGTTCCGGAACCAGCACCGATCACGGCGCTCCTGAATTCAGACCAACCCCGTTTCATTTCGAGCATGCAGCGAGGCAGCCGCTGATTGGTAAAAGGAAAATGCGAGCGTTGGAATATGGAGTAGAGGCTTTAGCCTCACGTCGGGGCGAACCCCTCCAATCGGAGGATAAATCCTCTACTCCATTCTCCGTATGTTTCCTTAGGACCGGAGGGAGAAATCCGATGGGAGGGACCCACTTTATCGCTCTCCTGAAAGCCGAATGGGGGAGCGAGGCAAAGCGGTCGAAAAGCGATCCTCCCTTAACTCTTTATTGATCATTCCTCGGCATATGCTAAATTTGTGAAACCTCCGGCGCCACAGTTCCCCTGGGTAAGTTAACGCGCCATAATTCAGAGAAAGCAGAACGGAGGGAAGAAACCTCTTTTGACCGGGGGGCGCGAAGATGGCGCGATGCTCGATCCGGTTACCGATTCGAGGAGATGGAGGCGCATGAAGAGCACGAACGAGATTATGAAGTTGCTCGAAGAGGCGAAACCGGACCTTGTCCGTCGGTTTGGCGTCCATCGACTGGCCCTGTTTGGGTCCTATGCCAGGGGCGACCAGCAAGCTGACAGCGATGTGGATATACTCGTAGAGGTGGACCCCTCGATCGGACTGAGGTTTGTGGATCTGGCCGACGAAATCGAAGCCATGCTCGGTGTCCCGACCGAACTGGTCTCACGCGGGGCGATCAAACCGAGAAATTGGGAAGTGATCGAAAGGCAACTCATCGATGTCCCATAGGCCGATCGATCTGTTGATCGCCGACATCGTCGAGTCGATCGAGAAGATCGAGCGGTATATCGGGGGGCTGGACCATGACGCCTTCCTCGGCGACGAGAAGACCATCGATTCCGTCGTTTGAAACCTGGAGATCATCGGCGAAGCCGCCAACCGGGTTCCCGAAACCTTTACGGCCAAACACCCGCAAATCGAATGGCGACGGATCGTGGGTTTGCGCAACCGCATCGTCCATGACTATTTCGGTTTGGACTTGGAGATCGTCTGGGAAATCCTGCAAAACGAATTGCCCGCGTTAAAGGAAAAAATCTCCGCCCTCCAGTTGGGAGATGCGGGGCAGTGAAGAACACAAGCGTTGCTCGCGCGGACTTGTAGTCCGTGCGATGAATTTAAGGCGGAGTTGTACTCCGAGGGGTACCAACCCCCACACCTTTTCCTTCCAACCACCCCATCCCTCATATCTCCCAACCCACCCCGTCATTTCGACCCCCACCCGTCATTTCGACCGGAGGGAGAAATCCGATGGGAGGAACCCACTCCATCGCTCTCCCGAAAGCCGTATGGGGGAGTGAGCCATAGCCCCTGCCATCAAAGATCGCCGCCACAAAGCCCGCCACGGAATGAAGGAGCATGTCGACCTCTTTCGCGAAAAAGACCTCCCCATCCTCCCCCCAGACCGCCGACCCCAAGATCACCATCGAAAACGCCAAAGCGGTGGCGTGACCCCCTACGCTCCCCAAAGTGCTCGCGCGGGATTTATCAATCCCGTGCGAATTTCGACCGGAGTTGTACTCCGGGTGGGAGGGCCCCCAAGGGGAGTGCAACTCCCGTCGAACCCTGTCCCGGAATCGCAGTTCCGGGACCAGCACCGATCACATCGCTCCGGAAGTCAGACCTTGCATTCCTACCACCTCCAGTCTCTCCGAGCCTTTCCGACCACCCACCCGTCCTTTCGAGGACCGGAGGGAGAAATCCGATGGGAGGGACCCACTTAATCGCTCTCCCGAAAACCGAATGGGGGAGCGAACCAAAGCCCCCTCCATCGAGGATTGCCTCTACAAAGCCGGCCACGGAATGAAGGAGCATGTCGACCTCCTCCGAGAACAGGGCCTCCCCACCCCCCCTAAGACCACCGACCCCAAGATCACCATCGAAAACGCCAAAGCGGTGGCGTAGCTTCCTCGGGGTTAGAATACGTCCTCCCACCTCCTTGTGGATGGTGCTACTCTGTTTGGGAGGACGAGAAATGGCCGACAGAGCGCCACAAGCAGCCGACTTTATAGTGTCATGTTGCCCAAGAATCGGTCAATTCTTTGGGACCTCCGATCCCTGTGAGTACCTGAAGACCACAGCAATGCAAATGAGTGTGGCAAAGCCAACGGATGTTTTCCCAAGCCGGTATATTGAACACGTCGCATTCGCCATCGAGACTGTTGCTTCAAACGAATTCATGTCTCCGCCTTCGGCAGTAGCATCGGTTTACCTGGCAACGAGGTTTGAGTTTTATTTTCGTGTTCTTTCCAAGAAATTAGACGGGAATGGCAAGTGGTTGTCGGAATCGGATCAACGAACGGCATTCAAGGAAATCGGGGACCGTCGACTCAAGAAGGACAGAATCTCAAGCGTCGCGCTGGCCTATAAACTCATGACGATTGAACCGTCAAAGGTCTCTGAGCACTGCATCACGCTCGACAAAATCCTTTTCTCCAAGACCATGCCAGCGAAGGGGCGCCAATCGTTTTCGGATCTCGGCGAACGAATTGAATTCGGGAGAAACTCCGTTGGACACGGTTGTTGGGGCGACATCTCTTCCGAATCCATTTTCTACGGACTCCTGACAGCGATTATTTTCCATGGTTATGCATAAGTGTCCTATTAGCCTCGTAGTCGCCCATGCTATCAGATCGAACCGGAAGTTGAGTTTGGAAACCCTTGGGTGCGTCCATCCCTGGACGAAAAGTGGTTACTCGGCCGATTCATCCGATTCCTGGCCTTCTTCCTCGAACAATTCGCTTTCCAAATACTTAAATGCGGATTCTGAATCCATTTGTAAACCATAGTGATTGTCAATCAGGTCCAATGACATCCTCGCATACTTTGCAGCTCTATAAAGGAAATCCGTTATCAAAGGGGAGGGTAAGATTTTTGGGATCAAATGAAGTCCATGGAGCGGATTGGAACACGGAATAAGGTTGCATCTCCTGATGTGGTTCCACATCCCATGAGTGGCGGCACTGAATGGAAAATATGCATAGCGATAAACGTCCATGCATTTTGCTTCATTGGCCATGTCCCTGGTTGATTTTCCCGACCAGGAGCCTATATCAACCTCTGTAAGCTCAGATCTCCTTTGAGATTCGATTTGTTGCTCCAAGTGGTCGATGACAGCCGAATAGTCGAAGGTATAGTCTTCGTCTTCTTGGGCGGATTTTATATGTTCTAAGAACAATTTCTCTTGCCCGATCCCATACATGCGAAATTTTCTGCATCTTTCCTCAGAATCGAGAATAATCCAAGATAAAGTTATGTACGAGTCAACCATCGACCGGAGTACAATGGGGCCGATGTGGATATTCAACATAGACGGGTGATGGGCGAATTGGAGAGCAAGTGTAACCTGTCTTGAAAGAATCCCTCCGAGTACTTCGTACTCCTCATGACCAGAATGGGTGCAGCATACATTCTCGATTCGCGAATCGAATTCCTTAGTCAGTCGGTCGCTATATCCCTTACAGATGCGATGCAACTCATTTCTAAAATCTGATTCACTCATCGCGGTTCGACCCGATGAAGGAACAAGGTGAGATTTCAAAGCCTCGATCCCAGAAGTAATTGGCCCATCGATCCGAATGTTCCTCGTCCGGAAGATTGAAAAGCATATTTGTTGTGGACCTAACAAGCGATGCGACCATGAGGGACGTTTCAGTATTCGGATACTTCTCTATCTCCGGTAGTTTTTCAAATCCACTGCCTTCATTAACTTGAATAAACCCTGCTACCCCACCCAAATGCAATGCCGTTGCCTGTGTAAGCATTGAGTTTCGGGAATCACGATCATAAAGCTGATAGACAATTCTTTTGAGAACTTTCAATTGTTCTTCGGTTTTGGTATCTCGATCCTGGGAGGTCCTTAGAAACTTCAACGGACAAGCAGGGTACATGGCAAGCAACGGCTCCAAAGATTCCTGAAGATCAACAAGGACTGCCTTCTCCTCCAAGGTCTCCCGAATTTTTGATGCTTGATCCTCATCGATATTCACGTAGGAACTCACTTTTCCATACCATCGCATTCCGAATGCATCTGTAGCCGCTCGCGTTAAGGCAATTGAGTATTCAACTGAGCGACCGAATCCTAGATGGTCTTGGAGGATTGCAATCCAAACCACCTCGGGAATTCCTTTGTGAGCCCAAGAGGTTTCTTTGATTTCGCCGACCTGAAGAAACGGGGGAATAAACTTCTTTCCTTGGCGTTTGTGGTCACCGAGGATTCCCTTTTTTTCCTTCTTCTGCACGCGCAATCCTTTCAAGTAGCGGTTCTTTGTTCGAATGAATGTTTACCGATCCATTGGCTAAGGAAACCTGAAAGATACCACAGAATTAACGATAAAGTGTCGTACAATCCTGTGTCTAGAGGCCCCAGGTGAATTCGGTAGGACCGCGGCAAACCTGCTTCCAGGGGACCCTGCCTTGATTATCTGGTTTCTCTAGACCAACCTAGTGAAATGAAATCCCGAGACCTCATCCAAATGGGCATCCCTCCCGGGGAGTGCAAACGGCTCGCTATTGTCGCTGTCGCCGAGGCGGCGAAGGCGGGGTACAAGAAGGGTGCGATTAAGGCGTTGGTGGAGCGGGTGATTGAGGATCCTGAGACCATGGTCGGGGATCCGATTTTTGGGGAACTCGCTTTGAAGATTGGGGGGGCGCGGGACGCGCGCGCTCGGTATGAGGATCGCGAGCAGCCCGCACCGAACAAAATCTGGGGAGTCGACCTCGATCCGGAATCGCTGCAACAGATGAACAACGCCTGCTCGTTGCCAGTCTCGGTGCGGGGGGCGCTCATGCCGGACGCTCACCTCGGGTATGGGTTGCCGATCGGCGGGGTGCTCGCCACTCGGAACGCGGTCATTCCTTATGCGGTCGGGGTGGATATCGCCTGCCGGATGAAGTTGTCCGTGTTCGATCTCCCGACCAGCGATCTCGATCGGAACACCGATAAATTGATCCGCGCCATCGAGGAGGAGACACGCTTCGGTATCGGTTCGGAATTCAAAGGGAAGCGGCGGGACCATCCGGTGTTGGAAGAGGATTGGTCCTTTTCAAAAATCGTCTCACAGAAGAAGGACAAGGCTTGGGCGCAGCTCGGCACCAGCGGGAGCGGCAACCACTTTGTCGAGTTCGGGACCCTCACCCTCGAAGCCGATGACCTCGGGCTGGAGGCGGGGACCTATCTCGCGCTGCTCTCGCATAGCGGGAGCCGTGGGACCGGGGCGACAGTCGCCGACCATTTCAGCAAACTGGCGATGGTCCTCCACCCGGAACTCCCGAAACAGTTACGCCATCTGGCGTGGCTCGATCTCGACACCGACGCGGGAAAGGAATACTGGCAAGCGATGGAGTTGATGGGCCAGTACGCCGCCGCGAATCACGACTGCATCCACCGGCACATTCGGAAGAACCTCAAGGCGGGTCTGCTCCTCGACATCGAGAACCACCACAATTTTGCCTGGAAAGAAATCCATGACAGCGAAGAAGTAATCGTCCACCGCAAGGGGGCGACTCCCGCGGGCGAGGGAGTGCTCGGCATCATCCCCGGTTCGATGGCCGCTCCCGGTTTTGTCGTTCGCGGCAAGGGAAACGAGGATTCGCTCCGTTCCGCCTCCCATGGCGCGGGCCGTCGGATGAGCCGCAAACGCGCGAAGGAATCTTTCACCTGGCACGAAGTCAAAAAATACCTGGAGAAGAAAAATGTCCGACTCCTCTCCGCCGGTCTCGATGAGGTCCCCATGGCCTATAAGAACATCGAAGCGGTCATGAGTCAGCAGCAGGATTTGGTGGACATCGTCGCAAGGTTCGATCCGAGGCTAGTGAAGATGGCGCCCGCGGGGGAGAAGCCGGAGGATTGAGGGGTTGTTCGTGGTGGTGGGCGACCGTCGCCTGACGCCCAAGGTTAAAACCCGGCGCGGGGTTTGATATGTGCCGACGGCGTGGGGTTCGATATGTGCCGAAGATCCTGTCGCCCTTTTCCGCATTAAAGAAACCGGCCCACCCCGCCCCGGAATCAATTCCGCGGCTACACAGAGAGCCGTCTGTTGAAACAGACTCTGATCGAGCGAAGCAATTAGGCAATCGAAGAAAGAGTTGGAGGGACTTTGGTCAGCTAAAACGCCGGTCTCGTCCAACCCTCGGAGACTTCCGCGGAATGCCAGCTATCTCGGGTCGGATGGGTGAGCTCATCCGTGACTGGCCGACGGTCTTTTTCCGGAAGGCGGTCGGTCTTTTCGGCTAACTCGTGCCAACGGTTCGCCATCTCGGCGGTTTGTTCCGGGAACTGGTCCGCTAAGTCGTTTTGCTCGCAGCGGTCCTCGGCGATGTTGTACAACTCCCATTTCTGTCCATAAAAACTGACCACCTTCCAATCGCCTTTGCGGAGAGCACGGCAAGAGGAGAACTGAAAATAGATGTCTTCATGGCCCTTGTGTTCTTCTCCCCGAAACAGCGGAGTCAAGGAGAGGCCTTGCAAGGGTTCGATACCTTTGGAATCCGGATACTCAGCCTTTCCGAGATCGATGCAAGTGGCCATCACATCGATGAGGTGCCCCGGGCTTCGCTCCCAGCCTCCGGTGTTTTTGATGTGACCGGGCCAATGGACGATTAATGGGGAGGAGATCCCGCCTTCGTGTTGGGTCTGTTTGTAGTGAAGCAGGGGGGTGTTTCCGACAGTCGCCCAGCTCGCGTCATAGAGATAGAAAGACTTTCCCTCCCAGGGCGGAATGTGCATGTTCTCGCTGCGCTCGAATGGACAGGCGCCATTGTCCGAACAGAAGAGGATCAGCGTGTTATCGAGTTCCTCTTTCTCCTCGAGGAAGTCGACCAAACGACCGATATTTTTGTCCACTCGATCCACCATCGCGGCGAAAACCGACATCCGAAAACTTTCGAACTCGCGTTGGTGGTCGGTGAGGTTTTCCCAACGAGTGACATGGTCGGGCATCGGTGGGAGCTCCAGGGATTCCGGTAACACCCCCAGTTTTTTCTGTTTCTGAAAACGCGCCTTGCGGATTTCTTCCCAACCGGAATCGTAGCGACCCCAGTACTTCTCAACATCATCCTTAGGCGCTTGCAGCGGATAGTGAGGGGCGTTGAAGGCGAGGTAATGGAAGAAGGGTTTCTTGCTCGCCAGCGCTTCCTTAATAAATTTCATGGACCAATCGACATTAGCATCGGTGGTGTAAAACCCTTCGTCGAAATCGTCCCATACCTCACCATTCAAGCGAAAGGTTTCATCCCCGATAAAGAAATCGGTCTTGCCGGAGAGATGTCCCCAATACCTTTGAAACCCAAAATCGGTCGGCTCCTTAGAAAGATGCCACTTCCCAGCCATGCTGGTGAAATACCCCGCTTTGCCCAAAACCTCGGCGATGGTGGTGCTCCGGTTCAACTTGGCGCCTCCGGCCTGGTTGCAATAAAGGCCGGTGAGTAAGCTGACTCGCGATGAATGACATTTCGCCGTGCTATAGAACTGGGAGAAACGCAGCCCCTGATCGGCAAGCGCATCGAGTCGTGGTGTTTCGATTTCGGCACCGTAGCATCCCAGATCGGCGAACCCGAGATCGTCTGCCATGATGAGAAGAATGTTTGGGCGTGGTTCCTCCGCCTGGGCGATACAGGCCATCAATAACATTGAGCACCAAAGGATTCCTCGATTCATCATCCTATTCCTTTCAATAACGCTGTAGGGTGGATTAGGACGGAGTCCGTAATCCGCCAAGTCGCACGAGAACGGTTTGATTGGAGGTTTCCGGTGCGACGTGGCGGATTACGCATTCGCTAATCCGCCCTACGGTCTTTCTCGAAATCGGTCGGGTTGACCCAACCCGCGCGGAGTTTTTCGCCATCCATGTATCGTCGGTGAAAGTCTCGATGACTCTCTCCGGCGTAGGGATAGTTGTCGAAAACCTCTCCCTTGCCAAACATCCGGGGATCGCCCTGCTTTGTCAACTCGGATTTCATGCGATGACTCAACTCATTCTTTTGTTCTTCCCATTCAGTCGAGTCGGCTAGATTGTTTAGGCAGTCGGGGTCGGCGTGCAGATCATACAATTCCTCACCAGGGCTTTTGCCAAAACAGAGGTTCCAATATTTTTCATCCCCACCGGTTCGGCGCAGGTTCAAGATATCTGTTTTGATCGGACCGCCATCGCAATTCAGGTAACCTGTCTCGGGGTTCCCCGAGGGCCATCGGTCGGATTCGTAATTGCGGATATAAAGCCAGTCTCCCATCCGAACGCCGCGAATGGGATAACCCCAGTCGTTGGGTCGCCCGATGTCGTGGCGTTCTTTTCCAATTAACACATGATCACGGGGGATGCCTCTATCGGTCTGAGAAAAAACATCGAACAGACTCTGTCCGCTAATCAGTTGCATGGTGGGTGAGGCCTCTTCGATTCCCGCGGCTTCCAGGAAGGTTGGGGCGAGATCGGTGAAATTAACAAACCGATCATCCACTCGACCGGGAGAAGCGATCCCCTTGGGCCAGTGAATCGCCATCGGGACATGATTCGAATGGTCATAGGCCTGTCCCTTCACACGAGGGAAGGGCATCCCATGATCGGAGGTGGCGACAATGAGGGTGTTTTCCAATTGCCCCGATTGTTTCAGGAGGTCGATCATACGGCCGAGGTGAGTATCAAAATGTTCCACCTCGATGGCGTAGTCCAGCATGTCATGACGCGAGGTGTCATTGTCCGGCCAATACCCCGGAACCCGATCGATATCGGTCAGCGCCTTGCCGAGACGGACCCCGGATTTGAACTCGTATCCCCGATGCGGTTCGAACGCGCCGTACCAGAAGGCCCAGGGTTGATCCTCGGGAGCGTCCTCCAGGAAGTCTGCGAAGTTTGAGGCATAATCGTTGGAGGTAATACCAGTCGCAATGGCCTTGAGTTTCCGTTTTTGGTAAGGCTTCCCAGTGAGCTGGCGATCCTTAGCGATTCCAGGCCCCCACCCTTTCCCGGTGAAACCAGCGAAGTAACCCTCCTCCGCAAGGCGCTCCACATACCCGCCGTACTTCGGCGGGAAATAGCACCAATGGTTTGCGGCCTCCTCCAACTGCCAGGAGTAACGACCGGTGAGAATGATAGCTCGGGATGGAGCGCATTTGGCGTTGGGTGTGTAAGCGTTCCCGAACAGGATTCCTCCCTCCGCCAACCGATCGAAGTTCGGGGTTTCGACCCACGAACACCCATATTCCCCCGCGTGGCCATAGGACCAATCATCCGCGATTGCGAAGAGAATATTGGGACGGCCATTACGTGAGAGTTCTTCCGCTGAGGCGGAGGGTAGAAAGTCGGTGCACCCGAAAAACAAGAGACCTACAGGCAGGATGAAAAGCAGCCAATTCGAATTATTCATTCCTTGAATTCGAATCCAATCCGTACCCGAAGATATCATCCATCGCTATCATCAAACGGTGGGAAACGCTATCCACTTTCATTGCCCCATATCATTTCTTCTTCAAATTCGGCTGAGTCATCGCGATCGGATCGAGAACTTCTTTCAGTCCTTTCTTGTCTAGATACCCCTTTTCCAAAATGACATCGGGAATCGACTTGCCGGTGGCGAGGGATTCCTTCACCACGGCCGCGGCTTTGTCATAACCGATGAAGGGATTGAGTGCGGTGGCGATGCTCGCGCTGTTTTCGACATACCAGAGGCAACGCTCCTTGTTAGGAACGATATCGTCTATGCACTTCTCGGCGAGGTTTTTCGAACCCACCGCCAGAATCTGGATCGATTCGAGCAGGTTGTGACCGAGGACGGGCATATGGGTGTTCAGTTCGAGTTGACCGGCAGCAGCGGCTTGCGAGACCGCTTGGTCGTTGCCGAAGACCTGCATACAGATCATGTTGAGCGACTCGCAGATGGAGGGGTTGATCTTGCCCGGCATGATCGAGGAGCCCGGCTCGACAGGTGGGAGTGTAAACTCGGAGAGACCGGTGTTCGGACCCGAGGAAAGAAGACGGAGATCGTTGGCGATCTTGTTCAAATCGATCGCCACCATCCGGCAGATGGCCGAGAGATGGGCCATATCGGTCAGGTATTGAGTTGTCTCGATACCGTCGGTCGCCACCTCATACTTACGACCTGTGATTTTTTTCAGGTGCTTGATGATGAGTGGACGGAACTGGGGGAGGGTGTTTAATCCGGTGCCGATTGCATTGCCGCCAACTCCCACCTTTTGTACGAACTTTTCGGTGTCCTTGAGACGTTCGATATCTTTCTTGAGGGCCGAAGCGTGAGCCTGAAAAGTCTGACCCAAAGTCACGGGGACAGCGTCCTGAAGGTGAGTTCTCCCGCTCTTGGGAATTCGTTTGAACTGTCGCGCCTTCTTTTCAAGCGAGGAGACGAGTTGGTTCAGACTCCCTTTGAGGTCGCCCAAGAGATCGAGGGCCGCCACGCGGATCGAGGTTGGGAAGACATTGTTCGTCGACTGCCCTTTGTTGACATCGTCGTTGGGGTGAACCTTGTCGCGGTCTCCCTTCTTCCCGCCGAGGATCTCGGCCGCACGGTTGGCGATCACCTCGTTGACATTCATGTTCGAGGAGGTTCCCGAACCGGCTTGAAAAATATCGAGACAGATTTGATCGTGAAGTTCACCACCAGCAATTTCCCTACAGGTCCGGACTATCGCGTTCCCCTTCTTTTTTTGGAGAATCCCGAGTTCCATGTTCGCCTCGGCGCAGGCCTGTTTGATCTGAGCCAATGCCTTGATCTGTGCGGGAGATAGTCGCAAATTGCTGATCGGAAAGTTTTGCAGCGAACGAGTCGATTGTGCTCCGTAGTAAGCGTCGGCGGGGACCTCCAGAGGTCCCATCGAGTCTTTTTCTATTCGGGTTTTCATGGTGCGTTTCTCCTAGTGATTTGTGTTGGGGTTGTCCGTTTTCGGTCCGCCCCGGGGTGAAACCCGGCGCTATACACACGAAGTCCGCCCGAGGCGGACTCCTCCGATTGGAATCGGACGGAAAGACCAATTGACCTCCACCCTTTTCAATCGGAGCAACCCTCTTCAGAGGGTTTTGTATGGTTAGCGACGCGGTTTTAACCCGTCGCGGATTCGTGGGATCCCAATGAATCCATATCGATCCAAATTTCACCCGTTTTTCGATCGATGGGAAAGGATGGTAAGCCTCTCAACCGATCGAAACAATCCGTCGGAAGTGCTGACGCCCGGGTTTGCTAAGGTTACGCTTCGGGAACTCTTCGGTGCCCCAGATAATGAGATTGCGGCCTTTCCTGTCCACACTGGAAATATGGAAAGAGGTGCATTCGTTTGGGTTGAGAAGAGACTGGGGGAGTTCTCGGATTTCGATAAAACCGGGGATGCGCATGAGGAAGTATTTCCTCCTCTTCGGACCTGTGAAAATCTCGTCCTTGGAGACCCTGAAGAGACATTCGATGCTCGGCATGGAGTAACGATGTACGAGATTTCCTCGCTTGGCGTTTCGTTCCTGCAACCCGAGGTCGCTCGCTTCGGAGATGACCCGGTCCTGGAAGAGAAAGAGATTTCGGATTTTTTCAGGTCCCTTTCTCCAAACCAGGGTCCCCTTATGGAGATCGTAACAAAGGACCCCAAAACGCCAGGTGCCCACAAAAAGAAAACGCCCATCGGGTGAGATCGGCGTTTCGAATTGCGAGTTGTGATCGGGATCGTAAGGAGTGTGAAATTCGGACAACATGTCTTCGTTGGCAGAGTAAGCGCGGCAGGTCCCATCTTCATCGAACTCCACTCGTGTCGCGCGTTTGAGGATGTTGGTCATTTTGGCGGTTCCGCCTTTGCCGTTTCCTAAATCTCTTCGCCTTCTTCTCGAAGTAGGTCTAAAACCGAGTCCCTGAATTCGGGAAGTTTAATCTGCACTATTGTCCAAACAGCAGTGTCATCAACCGTATCGTATCAATGGATGATTCGATTTCTAAAAGCCACAACTCCTGAAACGTCTTTTAGCTTCCCTAATACAGCAGGAGCCGACCGCTTTAATCGATTCAACGCTTCCCCGATGATTTGAAACTCCCGCTCGACTGCGCGCCTGAGTTTGCGATCCGAAAGATATTCCTCAATCGATTTGCTCGAACACCATTCAATGATCGAGTCGCTTGAATCCGTGACATCACGCAGGAGTTTTCTGGTTAGATCGGTCATAGACGATCTCGGACCTTTCTTGAATCTCCTTTTGAAGATAAGGATTGCGCACCGATCCATCTGTGATTAAATCAACTGGAGATTGAAGGATTTCTTCAAGTGCGTCCGCCAGACCGAGAATACCATTGACATATTCCATCGTTGGTGACCGCTCCAAAAACTTTACGAAGAAATCGAGATCGCTTTCGCCCGGTTTGAACTGACCGGTCGCGGCCGACCCGAAGAGAGACAGTCTTTCCACCCGGTACCGGTCGCAGGCCGCCTCGATGCGTTCTCTGTTTTCCTCAATGAGCGAAATCATGATTGGGATTAGTTTACCCGAAGGCGAGTCGGGGTGGCAATGGAGGTCACGAGTCCGTTTCAACGGACGTCTCATTGCGTAGCGAGGGAATTCGTTCCCTCGCGGACTGGATCGGTCGTTCCAATTTCGATGAGGCGACATGGTTTTCTGCTTCGATCAAGGCCCGCCACGGAATCAATCCCGTGGGTACACAGGGAGCCATCTGTTAAAAAACTGACTCCGCAAAATCCGATTCAAATCTTGAGTTGTGATCCAGCCAGGGACGCCAACTCCAATTCGCCCACCCCCGCCAGTCTCCCCCGCATCGTTACCGGTTTCACTTCGGTTATCTCAGCCTGGACCAGCGATCCCACCGCAGGGATGAAGGTCGGGTCCTCGGGGAGCTGCAGGCTGACCGACTTATTGGTGCGGGTTCGTGTCTTGATCCAGTCGATCGGTTTTTCCGGATCGTAGCCGGGAATCGACTCCACCATGACTTCAACCCTCTTCCCAAGGACCGCTTGGTTGAGAGTGAGACTGAGCGCTTCTTGCAGTTCGATCAGTCGAGACAGTCGTTCCGCCATCATCTCTTCAGGAACCTCGTCCTTCCATGGGTAGGCGGCGGTCTTTTCTCGTTTCGAGTATTTGAACATAAAGGCGCTGTCCCATCGGGCGCGACGCGTAC
>JAJDBZ010000628.1 GCA_029261095.1 Candidatus Omnitrophota bacterium
TCCAGCTCGGCGGTGGTGTCCCACTCGGTGTCGCGGGTGATGGCGGCGGCAATGTTCCCTTCGGGGACTGTGTCGTTGTCGGTGAAAACATCGGAGACATCGGTGAGGAGGGATTCCAACTCCGCTTCCGTGTCGAAATCGGTGGTCGACATAATCCCGGCCTCAGCCGGGGTCTGGTTGATCCACTCGCCAGAGGTGGAGTCATAGGACAAGACTTCGTTGTCGGTGACCGAGGTGATGGTCACATCCGACAAGGTGGCAATGGGATCGTCCGTCAGATCGTCATCATCGAGCGCACCATCTGTGACAATGGCGTCGAACTCAGCCGCGGTGTCAATTTCGGTTTCGATGATCAGGTTGTCGCCGGAGGCCGCTTCCAACTCGGCGGTCGTGTCCCACTCGGTGTCGCGGGTGATGGCCGCGTGGATGTTGCTTTCTAGAATGATGTCATTGTTCGTAAAAACATCGGAAACATCCGAGAGAATGGCCTCCAGACCCGTTTCTGTATCGATATCCGTGGCTGTGATAATTCCGGCCTCGGCCAAAGTCTGATTCATCCACTTCCCGGTGGCCAAATCGAAGGCCAGAACCTCGTCATCGGTGACCCCACTAATGTCCACATCCATGAGGGAGTCGAGGAGATCGTCGCTGAGGTCGTCAAGAGCGAGGCTCGCGTCCAGATCATCGAGCACACTCTGGACATCGAATGAATTGGAATGATCGAACTCGTCGAAGACTCCAATCAGAAAGGCCCCGCTATCGGTCGGCGAGGAAATCTCGGCCAGGTGGGTCGTTCCGGAGGGATTGCCAACATGGTCAATGGTTTTGATCTCGGAATCGCGATGTAGGGTGGAGTCAATATAGGCCTCCCCCACGAGCCCGCCGACAATGTCGTCGCCCAAATGGGTGTGATCCGAGCGAGCCACTGTCTCGCTTGTTCCGTTGACAGGGTCGAAGGCCACCGAAAATCCGGTGCCGCTCAGGATCAGACCGGGACCCGCTTCATACAGGGTGTCGTCATCAATCTCATCGGCGAAGTCTGGTGGAATCTGTTCGACTCCGGACCAATCAACAACCAAAGATCTCTGGGAAAGGAGGCTGTAGGGGGTTGGAGCGATTCTCTGACGAGGGCTGAGGCGACCATAGGCTCCCTCGCTGGCCCCCGGTCGGACAAAAACCTCCAGGAATCGCTCGGAACCATCGAATGAGTCCAATCCGTAATCGAGATCGACCGAAAAGTTTCCATTTGTAACTGTCACATCATCCACACGCATGTCGGCGGACACCGGCGCGCCCCCCTCCGCAGCGTCATAAAGGCTAAACACGAAATCGAATTGCCCTTCCGCTGGGTTGTTGCCTTCTGACAACCTCCCCTGGTAGGTGAAACCGGAATTGAAAGATACCGGTCCGCACTCGACCTGCTCGCAATAAAGCAAAAGTGCCAAAGTCGCAAATAAAACAGTCTTGATGGGACGCAAACTACGATCCCCCTAGGTTCGGTTCCATCTCAGCACAGTAAAGATACACTAAAGAAACTCGTAAAGTCAACAGAGTAGTTTATGTCGTATTAATAGATTATAAGTCTATAGCCATGTTCTCCTGAGATGGCAGACCCCAGTGTCTCAAAATGGGCATAAAACACCGAGAAATAAGAAAATATGAGGCCTTCGAAAGGCAACTCTATGGAAGTTGCCTACCATGAGGTGCGATTATCAGGTAGCTCTAGGAGGAAATTTGGCTGGGATATCGTTTCAAGGATCGAGTCTTGCGGATGGGTGTAGTCTTTTGGAAGGTGAAATAACCCGGTGTTCTTTTCGCAACCAGTCAGGGTGGATCAACCCTCGGGGGGATTCTTCTTCCCTGTATACCGTTCGATCTCTTCTGTCAGTGCACACTTTCCATATTCGCCTGGGGCTAGCGAAAGCATATCCTTGGTCAATGAACCCTCGCTTGTATCACTGAGAATGCGAAGGGGAGCCTTCGAGGATAGGAATTTGGGACACTGGACCACCTCTTTGCGGCAGACGACCTGGGTGGGTTTAGAGTGGAGGAACTTGGGATAGACATGGGCCGCCTCATATTCTGTGCACAGCTGCTCGATCTCCGACAGCCGCTCCACATCGGAAATGATCTCGCGGGATTGAATCAACGATCCTAAGACCTTAATCGTTTGAGCCTCAAGGCTTCCTTCCTCTCCAAGGTGGGCGAGCAGGTAGGTGGCTTCATCCTCTCTCTTTCCGGGAACCAAGTCTCGAAGAGTTGTAAAGCATTCCGCTGTGTTCAAGGAATGAAACAACGTCTTGTCACAGTCCTCGGGGACCTGTTCCTGGTAGTTCCCTCTTTTCACATAAGCATGGTGGTTGCTGACCGCTTGGATGACTCCACTCCCAAAACCCCATTTCTTCATATAAGGACCGATATCTTTTTGGTGCTCTGGCTCCTCTAAGTAAGTCTGTCCTTTTCCAATCTTTGCAAGGTAATCATCCAGACACAGATCGTGTGAAAACCCGGCCTGAATCGATTGAATGGCTTTCTCCTCGGTTCCAAAAGCGGAATTCATGGACCGGGCAATCGCGTAGGTCAATATCGCGACAGAAATCGAGTGATAAAACAGGTAAGCTCCTTCCTCTTCCTCATATCGGATCAGTGAAAAAAGAAGAAAGGCAACCTCCTCTTGGTTCAAGACCAGAGCGATCGCTTCCCACAGCTCCTTGCGATATTGCTCTTCACACATTGAAACCGCTTTGAACCTCTCCGATTTGATGAAACCGATAGCCTTTTGGAGGATTTCGCGACGGATTGTGCTTTGGAGTTCCTCGGAGGATTGAACAACAAACTTCATCCCGGGTTTGGAGTTCTCGGTCAAGTATCGGACGGCACTCTTGGTAATGGGAAGTCCGGCCTTGAGAAGGACTGATTCTTTGTGCCCTACGAGGTCTTCTCCGATGAGCACCTGATTAGGAGAGCATAAACCAATGAGGTCTATCAACTCGTCAAGGTTTCTTAGACGAAACCCTTTAGCCCCGATACGGTCATCAATTTTCATATTCTAAGTCGCGTCCCTCTGGAAGGATACAAATTTTTCGCGAAAGTTCAATTTGCCATGCTATCGTGTTGTCGACGGCGAAGAGAATACCGTCAGTTGACCCAGTTTTGCTACCCACGGCGTGGGTCGGTGTCGGGAGCGTGGACTTAATCGGCTAAGAATGGAGAAAGGGAATACTCCGTTCTTTAACTATTGAAGAATCTTGGTTTATGGGTCTCCTCCCAGATGACAAGATAGGGTGACACCCTTAAGTAAACTAAAATTGATATGTTTGACGTCGTCTTGCGGGATAAAAGGTACTGCGAATCTTCTGGAGAGTTCTGTTTGATGTCCGGAAGGACTTGTAACACCCCAGGGTTGGCGTTGATCGATCTATCGAGTTTTTCGATCGTCGATGGATAGGGTAGGCGGTTGAACCTCAAGGGATTCGAGAATTCAAACCGTTGATTCCCGTTGAGCACTGGAGTATCTTAAGAACATGAAGAAGCGTGTCACGTCTTTTTTGGTTTTCAGTCTGATCTTCAGCGGATTTGCCTCTCCCTGCTCGTGCATGGATTGCTCGTGCGAGGGTGAGGAAGCGGCACAGATCGATGAATCTCATTCTTGTTGTCAGGCGGTAGAGGCGGAAGCAGCTTCCTGTTGCCATCATACCGCGAAGCATGAGTCTCGCTCCTGTTGCGGCAAGGAGCATTGTGAATGTGGCCATTCCGAGATGGGGTGCGATTGTGGGGAGAAATCGACGGAACCCGAACCGACTGCGCCTCAGCCGACCAACGAAACCTCCTCAAAGATTCAAATTCTCGCCTCAATGCCGATGACTCTCTCGGTTGATCTCGAAAGTTGCCTTTCAAGAACCGCGTTTGGCATAAAAAGGCGAGCGGCATTCTATTCCAACACTCCCATTTACCTCTCCACCCATTCTATATTGTGTTGACCCCACGCTTTCCCACCTGAGGGAGAGTTGCGTCCGAATTTATTCATCCCAATTCGGCGTTCTCTGTTCTTTGAATCGTGGAATTCTGTGGAACTAAGAATAAGAAATGGAATCGGTTCTGTTCCACTTCTTCCAGCACTTCCATTCCTTCCATGATTCTAAGCGGTGACCTCCTCCCCTTAATCCGCCCGGCAAGTGAGTTGCCGCGGTACGAAACATGAGAAAAGGAGAAAAAAATTATGCGCGAATCAAGCTTTACTTCGCTGAATCAGTTCATCATCCTCGTTGTGTCGATCGGTTTTCTCGGAGTAGGCGCCATGACCCATGGCGACAAAGAAGAACCAAAAGAAATGTGGACCTGTTCCATGCACCCCGACATTAGGCTTCCAGAAGAAGTCAAGAAATGTCCGATTTGCTCGATGGACCTCATCCCAGTGGACGAAGGACAGGAGGAAATCGAGCAGGTCGATTATCTGTTCGGAAACCACAAATGTCCCGTGATGGGCGATCGGGTCGACGCGGAATCCTTCGTGCCTTATCGAGACGAGGAAAACAATGTTTATGGGCGCATCTACATGTGCTGTGAGGGTTGCGAGAAAAAGGTAGAAAAAAACCTTGAGAAACTCTACACCTCTCTCTACCGTCGGGACAAAGAAACGGGTGAAGAGATCGAACCGATCGACCTCGGTAACGATAAATGCCCGATGTCGGGAGAGCCGGTGATAGAGGGAATCGATCTCGAGTACAACGGGATGATCGTGCATTTCTGTTGCCCGGGTTGCGCACAGGACTTTCTCGATAACCCAGACCCTCTCCTCGCTGAGATCCACCCTAATGCTAAAGAATACAAATTCGATCGTTCAGCCGGGTCGGGTTCCTCGAAAAAAAACGACGACCATCACGAACACGATCATGAGAATGAAGAGGATCAACACGATCACGGTGAGCACGAGCACGATGAAAAAGACAACTAGAAGGCTGGCCAAAATCGAAAGGAACCGAGGGATATGAAAGTGACAGGAATGTACCCAATAAAGCCTGCAGCTTTCGCGCTTTGTCTGACACTCTGGGTTGCGGCGGGAGTCCCCGCGGTGGCCCAACTCCCGGTTCCACCGCTCCAGGAAGAATCGCCAATGGCGATGTCAAACGGTCAGGATCAACTCAACGCCCTGTTGTTTGAAGCGGAGACCAATAACCCCGGGTTGAAGGCCGCCTACCATAAATGGCAAGGGGCTCTTCAGCGCGTTCCTCAAGTGACTTCGTTAATGGACCCGAAACTCACTTTCACCGAATACCTTCGGAAGAATGTCGAGACCCGGACGGGCGCTCAGGATTTCCAATTGGGGGTCATGCAGATGTTCCCCTACCCTGGAAAACTTTCGCTCCGCGGGAAGGCGGCGGCCGAGGAGGCCCGCGCACTGGAACAGGATCTCTTCCAACAACGGTTGAAGGTTCGCCGTGAGGTGAAGGATGCGTTCTACGAGTACTACTACTTGGAGCAATCGATCCGGATCACCGGGGAAAACCTGGAACTCCTGAAACATTTCGAACGGGTGGCCAATGCACGTTATGAGGTCAACCGCGCGGGCAACCAGGATGTCCTGAAAGCCCAAGTGGAACTCGGCGAACTCGAAAACGAAATCCGGACATTGGAGGATTTCCGTCAGCCGGTCCAGGCACGGCTGAATGCCGCCCTTAACCGACCGATGGGGTCTCCCTTCCCCGCACCGGCGGAGATCCGAATCGCCGATGTCGAACTTCGGTCCGAGCGCATCCTCGATCTGGCTTACCGGACCAACCCTGAACTGAAAGCGATCGACGCGAGCATCCGTAAGGAACAAGCGGAAGTGGAGATCGCGAAGAAGGAATACTTTCCGGATTTCAATGTCGGGGTGAACTGGATCAACACAAACAGCCGGATCGACGCCGACGTTCCCGGCGAAGGCGACGATGTTCTGATGGGATCGGTGCAATTCAACCTTCCGATCTATCGGGATCGATTGGCGGCCGGAGTTCTCGAGGCCGAGCATGGGGTCCAGGAACAGCAAAACCGTAAGACCGAGGCGGAGAACCAACTCGCTGTCGAGTTGCAAACCGCGATGTATAAGTTGCGGGACGCGAAACGTCAGATCGATCTCTACTCAGAGATCCTGATTCCCAAAGCGCGCCAGTCGGTAACAGTCACTCAAACCGCCTACAGCGCGGAAGAGGCGGGGTTCCTCGATCTGGTCGACACCGAACGGGTGCTGCTCAATTTCCAGAACAGCTACTACCGAGCGGTCGCCAACTACGGCCAAGCCCTCGCCCTCATCGAGGCGAAAGTCGGGCAGTCGGTGGTGGGCGGGAGCGAGGGGATGATGGAGATTTCGGGAGGGAGCGGTGAATAGAACAGATCTCTCACTCTTCATTACTAACCTCATGAGTGTCATTCCGACGTTAGGAGGAATCTGTCGGGGGCCACTCATTTGGAATCACCTCGGAACCGCAATGGTGCTCGCGGGGAGTACGACTCCCCAACGATTTCATGGTCCGGAGTACAACTCCGAACCAGCACCGCTGACCGCCACGGAATCAATTCCGTGGCTACACAAAGAGAAGTCCGTTGAAACGGACTCAGACGCCCTTACGAAGGAGCGGAGAAATGACAAACCAAATCGCCGGTTGGAAGAAAATTCTGATCGGATTTTTAATCATCGCCGCAGTATCCGTTGGATTTTGGATCGGTCGTCAGACAGGACCTGAGGAGGCGGCGGTAGACACGGCTTCCGAATCGACCGAGGACGCGCAGACAACCGCGGAGGGCGCCGAGGATTCCGGTCCCAAGTGGTGGACCTGTTCCATGCACCCCTCGGTCAAACTCCCCTCTGGAGACATGAAATGTCCCATCTGTTTCATGGAACTCATCCCGATGGAAGAAGATTCGGGAGGGGGCGATATCCCTTCTCTGAAACTTTCCGATCGAGCGCGGTTCCTGGCGGAGGTCGAGACCGCCGAAGTCGTCCGACGCGAGGTGACCAAAGAGGTTCGATTGGTCGGGAAGATCCGTTCGGATGAAACCAAAATGTCGATGATCACCGCTTGGGTGCCTGGACGACTCGACCGCCTCTTTGTCGATTACACCGGCATGGAGGTTCGCAAAGGGGATCATCTGGTCGACCTGTATAGTCCCGAACTCTACTCCGCACAGCAGGAGCTTCTTCAGGCCATCCAATCCTTTTCCGATCTGGAAGGCGCCAAGTCCAACCTGCTTGTCGACACGAGCAAGACCCACATCCAATCCTCTAAGAATAAGCTGACCCGCTTGGGACTCACCGAAAAACAGGTCGAGGGAATTGTCGAAAGCGGCGAGGCGAACGATACGCTGACCATCTATTCCCCGACCTCCGGCATTGTCACGCAGCGTCAGGGAACCGAGGGAATGTATGTCGACGAGGGTTCGATGATCTATACGATCGCCGACCTTTCCGAGGTTTGGCTCCTTCTCGACGCCTACGAATCGGATGTTCAGTGGCTCCACTACGGGCAGATGGTCGAGTTCGAAACCGAGGCTTACCCCGGCGAAGTTTTTAGCGGAAAACTCTCTTTCATCAGCCCTGTTCTGGATGAAGGGTCGCGCACGGTCACTCTTCGGGTCAATGTCCCCAACGAGGACCTTCGACTAAAACCGGGGATGTTCGCGCGAGCGCGGATCCAAGCGATCCCCACCGCTGGCGGGAAGGTGATGGCTCCCGAGATGGCGGGGAAATGGCTCTGTCCGATGCACCCCGAGGTAGTCGAGGATTTCTTTGGCTTTTGCCCGATCTGCGAGATGCCGTTGGAGACCGCAAGATCCCTGGGGTATGTCACCGCCGCGAGCGATCGAGATCTCCCGCTGGTCATCCCGGACACCGCGCCTCTGATTACCGGCAAGCGCGCTGTGGTCTATGTCGAGGCAAAATCGGAGGAGGAAGTCCGGTATGTCGGACGGGAGGTGTTGCTCGGCCCTCATGCCGGCCCCTTCTATGTGGTCGATGCGGGTCTCGAAGAGGGGGAGCGGGTGGTAACCGAGGGTGCGTTCAAGATCGATAGCGCGATGCAGATTCAGGATAAACCGAGCATGATGAACCCTTCCGACACTCCTAAAGAGATCGGGTCGGGGACCTCGAAAAAAGAGACTGAGGAAGAATTCGCTCCAGTTGAGATTCCGGAGGAGTTCCGCGAAAAGGTGCGCCCCGTTGTCAAGAATTATCTCGACCTCCAGACCGCGCTCGCCGCCGATTCCTTCGAGGAAGCCCAAACCGCCTCGATCGAGGTGGCGTCCTCTGTTTCGTCTCTCGCGAAGAACCATCTCGCCGGCGACTCCCACGATCAATGGATGGCCGACCTGAAATCTCTCGGCGATACGTCGACCGCGACGAAAGCTTCGCCGGATATGGAGATGATGCGGGAATCTTTTTATCCGCTCTCGCAATCCTTGGAGGATTTTGTCCTTCACTTCGGCCATGGGTTGGACTTTCCGATCCGACGCGCCTTTTGTCCGATGGCGCTCGAGGACGGGGCCACTTGGATTCAGGTCGATGAAACGATCGCCAACCCATATTACGGCGCCTCGATGTTGCGTTGCGGAGAGATCCAGGCCACCTATCCGAGCGAGTTGGCCGAAGGGGAGGAGGGATGATGGAGGACCGACCCTCTTTGCTCGATCGAATCATTCGGTTCTGCCTGGAGAACCCGCTGGTGGTTTGCCTGTTGATCCTGTTCTTCTTCGGATGGGGGCTTTATGTCATGCCCTTCCAGTGGGACTCGCGCGGGTTCCCGACCAACCCGGTGCCGGTCGACGCCATCCCGGACATCGGCGAGAACCAACAGATTGTCTTCACCCGATGGCCCGGTCGCTCCCCCCAGGATGTCGAGGATCAAGTGACCTATCCGATGACAGTCTCCATGCTCGGAGTTCCGGGGGTGAAAGAGGTCCGCTCCTTTTCCATGTTCGGGTTCTCCAGTGTCAATGTCATCTTCAAGGAAGAGATCGACTTCTACTGGTCCCGGTCGCGTATTCTCGAAAAACTGGCGGTCGCTCAAAAGGACCTGCCCGAGGGGGTGGTCCCCGAACTCGGTCCCGACTCAACCGGTCTGGGCCAAATCTTTTGGTACACCCTTGAGGGGGAAGAGTGGGGACTGGAGGAGCTGCGTTCCATCCAGGATTGGGTGGTCAACTACGCCCTCGAATCCTCGGATGGGGTCAGCGAGGTCGCCTCGGTCGGCGGTTTTGTCAAAGAGTATCAGGTCGATGTCGACCCCGATGCTATGCGGGCGCATCGGGTCACACTCAATGAGATTGTCCAGGCAGTGAGAAAATCGAACATCGATGTCGGGGCACGAACCATCGAAGTGAACAATGTGGAGTATGTGGTCCGAGGGATCGGTTATCTCGAAAACACCGACGATTTGATGGACACGGTGATCAAAGAGAACAACAACGTTCCGATCTATGTTCGTAATGTCGCTAAGGTGAACATGGGCCCCGCCCTGCGTCGCGGCGTGCTCGACAAAGAGGGGGCCGAGACAGTCGGTGGAGTGGCGGTCGTGCGGTATGGCGAAAACCCGCTTCGGGTCATCGACGAGATCAAGTCGACCCTCAACCGGATCGGCGACAGAGAAATCCTCGACGGTGAAGAGACTTGGGTCCTACGCGGCTATGAGAAAACGCTTGACGATGGATCGGTTTCGAAAATCCGACTCGTCCCCTTCTACGATCGAACTCAGCTTATCAACGAAACCCTCGGCACACTGCAAAAGGCGTTGTCGGAAGAGATCCTGGTCACCATCATCATTGTGGTGGTGATGCTCTCTCATTTCATGAGTTCGCTGCTCATCTCCAGCACCCTCCCCTTCGCGGTGCTCATTTCGTTCATCTGCATGAAGGCCTACGGCGTCGATGCGAACATCATGTCGCTGTCGGGGATCGCCATCGCAATCGGCACCATGGTGGATATGGGGATCATCCTCTGCGAAAACATTGTCGCTTCGCTCGAAAAAGCCGATGAGGAGGAGAACCGTCTGGAGATCATCTACCGCGCCACCAGCGAGGTCGGAAGCGCGGTGATTACCGCCATCGCCACCACAGTGGTCTCCTTCCTCCCGGTCTTCACCATGGTGGCCGCCGAGGGGAAACTTTTTAAACCGCTTGCCTACACCAAAACCTTCGCGCTCATCGCGTCCGTTGCGGTGGCGCTGACCATCATCCCGACTCTGGCCATGTTCCTGATCGCAAAGCGGAAGAGGGGGCGAGGATGGGGGCGGACGATTTTTGCACTCCTCACTCTGATGGTTGGTCTAGCAATCACGGTCTATGCGAACCTTTACCCCGGTCTCCTCGTGATATTGTTCGCCCTCTACCGGTTGGTGGAACCGACGCTACCAGAATCGAGCAAAAAGTTTGTTCAATGGGCCTTGAACGCGATCGCCGTGATCTGTGTCGGGTTGCTGCTCACGCATAGTTGGATGCCGCTCGGTCCCACACCGGGTTTTCTGATCAACTTTGTCTTCGTCGCGGCGCTCATCACCTTTGTCCTTGGGACCTTCATGATATTTATGTGGATCTATCCGTGGTTGCTCAAATTCTTTCTCGACAACAAGTGGGCTTTCTATCCAATCCCCATTGTCATCCTCCTTCTCGGACTCACCATCTGGCTCGGATTCGACAAAACGTTTGGGCTCCTCCCCAAAGCGATGGATCGGATGGGGATTGATGGCGACCGTTTGCGCTCGACTGAGACTTGGGTCGCCGCCGTGCACGAGTTCCCGGGGCTCGGTAAAGAGTTCATGCCTTCTCTCGATGAGGGATCGTTTCTGTATATGCCGACCACAATGACCCACGCCGGAATGGGCGAGGCAACCGACATGCTCTCCAAACAAGACATCCTCATCAACAACATCCCCGAGGTGGAGACTGTGGTGGGGAAGATCGGACGGGTGGAGAGCGCTCTCGACCCAGCGCCCATCTCGATGGTCGAAACAGTCATCAACTACAAACCGGAATGGCGTGTCGACCCGGAGACCGGCGAACGCACTCGCAACTGGCGGGATGAGATCAAAACCCCCCAAGACATCTGGGACGAGATTGTCCGAGAAGCGCAACTTCCCGGATCGACCGCCGCGCCCAAACTCCAGCCGATCGAAACGCGACTGGTCATGCTCCAAACCGGGATGCGCGCCCCGATGGGGGTGAAACTTTATGGTCCCTCCTTGGAGGTCCTGAACGATGTCGCGCTCGATATCGAAAAGTTTTTGAAGGAGGTTCCCTCGATCAACGCCGACACGGTACTCGCGGATCGAGTCGTTGGGAAACCTTATTTGGAGATTCGCTTGGACCGTGAGGCAATCGCCCGTTACGGGGTCAACATCCGCGATGTCCAGGATGTGATCGAGGTCGCTATCGGCGGGATGCCGATCACCAAGACAGTCGAGGGGCGCGAACGGTATCCCGTCCGAGTCCGCTACCAACGTGAACTCCGAGACGATTTTGAAGATCTCGGAAACATTCTAGTGCCCAGCATGAGGATGCCGAATCCCGGTTCGGGGGGCGCGGACCAGACGGCGATGACCGTCGAACCGGCCGGGCCGGTGCAAGTTCCCCTCTCCCAATTGGCCGATATTGAGTATGTCCGCGGCCCCCAGGTGATCAAGAGCGAGGACACTTTTTTGGTGGCCTACATCACCTTCGGCCCGCAACCGGGCTTCGCCGAGGTGGATGTGGTCGAACAAGCGCAGGCTTATCTCAATGCCAAAATCGAGTCCGGCGAGTTCACGCTTCCCGCCGGAACCAGCTTCAAATTCTCGGGAACCTACGAGAATCAGGTGCGCGCCGCGAAAACGTTGTCGATCGTTCTGCCGCTCTCGCTCTTCATCATCTTCTTGATCCTCTATCTCCAGTTCCGAAATATTTCCACTCCGCTTTTGGTCTTTTCTGGAATCCTGATCGCGTGGTCGGGCGGGTTCATGCTGCTCTGGCTTTATGATCAGAGTTGGTTTCTCGACTTTTCGATCGCCGGGATGCCAATGCGAGACCTATTCGCTGTGGGAACCATTAACCTATCGGTCGCGGTCTGGGTCGGGTTCATCGCCCTGTTCGGCATCGCCTCCGATGACGGTGTCGTGATGGCGACTTTCCTCGACCAGTCATTCAAGAACCGCGAGACCGAGTCGATTGAACAGATCCGCTCGGCCACCCTCGAGGCTGGCAAACGTCGCATCCGCCCCTGTCTGATGACCACCGCCACCACAGTCCTCGCCCTTCTCCCGGTGATCACCTCACAGGGGCGCGGCTCGGATGTCATGGTCCCGATGGCGATCCCCGCCTTCGGTGGGATGTGCATCGAACTGATCACCTTGTTCGTTGTGCCGGTGTCCTATTGTTTGATTAAGGAGTGGAAATATCGAAGGAGACAGAATTCACATTGATCAAATCATGACCTCACCGCGTTGAGTGAGTCCAGAGGTTGGTTGACACGCTCTTTTCGTCCTAAATCAAATTCATTTGATCGACGATTCATGTTAATCTCCACTCACGCAATCTCCATCGAGGTCCCAATTGACCAACAAAATCGCGGAAGCATTCAGGATTTTCTCGCAACACTGGGGCCTTTTCGCCTGCCTGGTCTTGACCCTCTGGCTGCCGGCCAACCTTGTCATCAATATCCTGGATTACCAAGTCTTCGCCGAAGATGATTACATCTCCGCACTCCGGTTGGGGATACTTCTCGATGGGACAATCGGAGCCCTACCCTTGGCGGCAATTCTGATGAGTCTCCTGAGGTTCGAGCGAGGGGAGAGTGTGACCTACACCACTGCGATGTACGATGGATTCTCACGCTTTATTAGGGTGATCGTTGTCAACATCTGTGTTGGAATCATGATAGTCGGACTTGGATTCATTTCATTTCTTATTTTTATTTCCTTTTTCGACTCTGGTGAATCGCACAATTCAACTCAGTCGTATTTGTTGCTTCTTAGTTTTGGTGTCGGGACAATCCTTGCGGTGGGGTTGATTTACTTATTGCTCCGATTTGCACTCGTGAACGTTGCTGTTGTCACGGAGAACCTGGGGCCAATCATGGGTATGAAGAAGAGTTATGCAGCAACAAAAGGGATACTATTCTCCCTTGTTCTCATCTCCGTCGTTTCCTATCCCCTCATCTTTCTGGTTGGGTTCGTCTTATACCTCCCTCTCTTTCTCGTAGAGTTTATCGAAACAATTTTACTACCCAGTTGGTCTGAAATCCTGTATAGTTCCTTGGTCGATAGCACAACTGATGTCTTAATGGTTCTCCCAACAATCATATTCTTCCTCTATTATCGAGACCAAATGTGGTTGAAACAGTCACCGAATCTGGAAGAACCGATGGAACCTAATTCCGGTGAAGAATGGGAAATCACTTGATCGGCCCTCGCCTGATGATGACACAAACGAGAACCATTCGATACTTTCCGGGGGAGCGATACGATTCCTTCAAACCTCATCGTTGATTCTTATCAAAGGAGCAAAAATATGAACCAAAATCAGCATCTCGATTTGTCCTCAGAACGTTTACCCGACCTCAGATCAAAAGAGGTGCGTGGAGGTGATCAAATGAAGGTATCGCGACGAAGTTTTCTCGAACGAAGTGGAGCGGCGGTGGCCGGGGCGACGCTCGCTTCCAATGCCGCGATCGGCCAGCAGTCAAGCGGCAAGAAAATCCGTATCGGGGTGGTAGGCGGAGGTTTCGGTTGCTCGTTCCAATGGCATGAACACCCGGATTGTGTGGTGGAAGCGGTCAGCGATCTACGTCCGGAGCGTCGCGAACGGTTGAAGAAGACCTACAGCTGTTCGAAAGCCTACGACTCCCTTGAGGAACTGGTACTGGATAAGGATATCGATGCGGTCGCTGTCTTCACCGATGGTCCCCTGCATGTGCAGCACACGGTTGAGGCGATGAAAAACGGCAAGCATGTGATCTCCGCGGTTCCCGCTGCTTATGGGTCGATCGAAGAAGCCGAATTGTTGTTGGAAACGGTTGAGAAGTATGGTCTCACCTATATGATGGCGGAAACCAGTTACTTCCAGCAGTTTGTCATTTCCGCGCGCAAGTTCCATGAAGAAGGGAAGTATGGCGAAATCTATTACTGCGAATCGGAATACCAGCATGACGGCCTCGAGTCCCTTTATTTCGAGAATGGAAAAAAGACTTGGCGTCATGGCATGGCGCCGATGCATTACCCAACTCACTGCACGGCACACCTGATCAGCGTGACGGGTGAGAGACTGACCGAGGTGGTCTGTCATGGCTGGGGAGATGACGATCCCATTCTGAGAGATAATGTTTACAACAACCCCTTCTGGGATGAATCCGCGATGTTTAAAACCGACAAGGGGCACGGATTCCGAGTCAATGTCTGGTGGAAGGGGGCGCACCGGGGTTGCGAGCGGGCCCAATGGATTGGAAACAAGATGAGTTTCTACAGCGCGGACCCGAATGGCGTTGGGCCGGTCATCATTCGTAAGGGCAAACAGACTGAAACCGACGATGCCGGTTATGTCCGAAGCCTTCCGGAATTCGAACAATACGAACAACCCGAATGGTGGAACACCGACATGCTCCCCGAACCTCTTCGCCACAACACCGGGCACCATGGCTCGCACGCTTTCCTGACGCATGAATTCGTCGAGGCTTTGACACAGGGTCGTGCGCCGAAAGTGGATGTTTATGAGGCCTTAGCCTACACAGTCCCAGGGATTGTCGCCCATGAATCGGCGCTGGCCGGCGGGGAGTTGAAAAAGATTCCTCAGTACGATCCGGCTTAACATGTAGGGCGGATTAGGACGGAGTCCGTAATCCGCCACACCGGAGCAATTAGGTCGGATGCAACCGGAAAGGCGCGGCATGGCGGATTACGCATTCGCTCATCCGCCCTACAATTTGCTCCTGTTACGCATTGAATTGGTCCGAAAGTTCTGGAGGTGTGAAATGCCAATCAGGTTGTTCTTGACTCTCCTGTTCCTATTCTTGGCGTCGATCGCGCAAGCGGCCAGCGAAGACGATCTCCAGAAACTCCGGGAAGAGGTCCGAAGTAAGGGCTGGATTGCCTACAGTTCCCGGAGCGACAACGGGACTTGGGATCTGTTTCTCTCTCGCCCTGATGGATCGGATCGGCACAACCTGACTAACACTCCTGACTTCGAAGAAGCCGCTCCCCGATTTTCACCTGATGGGAAAAAGATACTTTACCGACGGCTCGAAAAAGGGTCGACTATCGACCACGACCAGTGGGGTTTCCAGGGACAACTAGTCATTTCCAAAGCCGATGGAACGAAACGGGAAAACCTCGGTGAAGAGGGCGATTACCCTTGGGCGGAATGGTCACCGGATGGCACCCAGATCGCCTCCCTCACAAAGAAAAGCATCCAAATCATCGACCTCGATACTCTTGAGGTGATCCGTGAAATCCCTCGTAAAGGAATCTATCAGCAGCTCTTCTGGTCTCCGGATGGGAAGTGGTTTTCCGCCACCGGTAACCATGGCGGGGAATCTTGGACCGTGGTGAGAATGGACATCGAGACCGGCGAAGTGAACGCTCTCCGGAGCCACAAGACCTGCACTCCCGATTGGTACCCGGATTCGAAGAGCGTCATCCTCTCTTCACGTCCAGCCGGGCAACCTGGCGATGATGGCTATGGATACACCCAACTTTGGAGAGTGGATGGAGAGGGCAAGGATCAAGAGTTCCTCTACGGCCAAGATGGGCTTCATATCTACAGCGGTGCGGTCTCGCCCGATGGGGATTACCTCCTCTTCACCAAATGCCCCGATGATGGTGGTGGCGCTGAACGATCCGGGGGAACGATCTGCCTAATGAGGGCCTCCGACGCACCCACCATCGGAGGACCCAGCCCGGACCTCCGCAAGGTGCATCCCGATGTGAATGATGGACCGGTTCTCGACATCGACAAAGGCTGGGAGCCTCATTGGACCTTCAAGGAAATCGTGGTCATCCCATGAAGGAACAACCTCTTTCAAGGCGTCATTCCCGACTTGATGGGGAATCCAGAGGGACGGCCTGCCAAACCTCGGCCCTGGATCCCCGTTTTCACGGGGAGGACGAGCGAGATTTTCGACGGTTGAAGGTTCCCGGGTTGGGATTTGTCATCATATTGGTGGGACTTTTCGGACTGTCATGCTCCCAGACACCGAACACCGGTGAGGATGCAGAAGTCACAACCCGGGGGAGCGTTGAGGTAACCGCCGAACTGGTCGAAATTCGGGGCGAGTTTGTGGACCGCGCCGATTACGACTACGCCTTTGTGATGCAGTACAAAATCACCGTGGTTCACCGTGGAGATATCGAGGGAGACCTCCTCTACATCGCCCACTACAACCCCCAAAAACCGCGCGACCGAGTGGCCGACGCCCGAGTGACCGATGTTGGTGGAGAACTCAAGAAATTCAGCGCGGGCGATGTCCACCGAATGGCGCTCGAAGTTCCGATTGACGATTACTACATGGGAGGCATCATCAACCGGTACTTTGAAGATTACTCCGGCCCGATCTACTGGGCGGTGTGGACCAACCCCGTATCCAAGTAACAGATAGATGGTTTTCACCTCTCATATATTCCTTTTCTATTTCCTGCCGTTAGTCATCTTCGTCTATTACCTCCTTCCACGAGGCCGTAACTTCTTCCTTCTTTGCGCGAGTTATGTCTTTTATGGTTGGTGGCAGCCTTGGTTTGTCCTCCTGATGTTGTTCGCGACCTGGGTCAACTACCTTTGCGGTCGGGCCATTACTAGACCGGGAGCAACCGCTAAAGGCAGGAAGACTGCCCTGACCGCCTCGATTGTGGTCAGCCTCGGCACACTCGGTTTCTTCAAGTATTTCATGTTCTTTCAAAACAATCTGAATGACCTCCTTCGACTGCTGGGCGCGGAAACCTTTTCTGTCTATGTCATTGTCCTTCCGATCGGTATCTCCTTCTATATCTTTCAGAGCCTGAGTTATTCGATCGATCTCTATCGCGGTCAGTCACCACCGGTCAAATCCTTTTTTGATTTCGCTTGTTATGTCGCCCTCTTTCCCCAACTGATCGCCGGACCGATAGTCCGATACAACACGATCGCCGATCAGCTCGTCAAAAGGGATCACACGATCGAAAAATTCTCATCGGGTGCCGCACTGTTTATCCTCGGGTTCGCCAAGAAGATTCTTCTGGCCAATCCGATGGGCGAGATCGCCGACCCGGTCTTTGCCGCTGAGACTC